>NZ_JAGYWT010000610.1:0-1369 GCF_019279095.1 Microbacterium sp. BF1
GCCGCCACGGCCGCCTCGGCCGCAGCGAGGTCGTGCGGCCACCGCTGGCTCCGCTCGACGGCCGCCTCGACAGATTCGATCTCACCGTCGGCACCGCGGTCGAATTCCTCCGCGGCACATGGCCGGAGTTGCAGGACGTGAGGTTCGAGATCGGCGCGATCCCGGGATTCGATGCGACCGAAGAGGTGCCGCGCTGGTACCTCGACCGCAAGAACAAGCGCATCGTGCTGTTCCGTCTTCCCATCGAGCGGCTCCTCCCCCCGGGGCACGACGATGCGGCGCACCGCCGTATGGCGATCGAGAGCGCCGTGTTCCGGGCAGCGGCGGAGTACGTCGGCCGCGAGCCGTGGGATCTCGGCCACGACCACTGAGATTCCCGCTGCGGAGACTCTCTCCTCGGTCAGGGATAGACCGTGATCGGCTTCTCTCCGGCACCGCTCGCCTGAACGGGCAGCACCGCGATCGCCCCGGGTCCCGTGAGGGTCACCGCAGCATGCACGGGGGCTGTCGTCTGCATCCGATAGGTGGTCCGCCCGGGCACCTCGAGTCCGCCGGTGCGTCCCGCCGGGATGACGATCTCCTGCGGCTGGCCGCCGTCGAGGGATTCCAGCGTCACCGTCGCATCGCGGTCGGACGTGTTCGCCAGCTGCAGTCGGGCGTCGGGGCCGGCCGGAACCGCGAACACCACGTCGACGTCGAGCTCCGGGGAGGGCATCACCCAGGCGAAGTCCGAGTCGAGACCGAATCCGTCCTGCTGCCTGATCGCGGCGACCAGCGGCACGTCGGATTCGACCTCGACGGTGTACTGCCCCGGCTCGAGGCCGGAAAGCGACACCTGAGAGGGCAGATCGGCCTCGACCGGGACCGTGAACTCGTCAGCGGCGCCCGTCGCGCCCTCTGCGCGCACCGTCACCTGGACGCGCGCGGCGACACCCGGTGAGAGCACGCGCAGGACGGCCATCTCCGCATCATCGCCGCTGGCCGCGAAGGCCTGCACTCCCGTGAAGACGAGCTTCTGCTGCGGCCCCGCCACCGAGTCCTGGAGATCGATGCCTGCGGGATCGAGAACGCGCACGAGCGAGGACTGGAGGGCGGCTCGCACCGGTGCGCCCACCGCGCTCACCTTGACCACGGGCACGTCGTTGCCGGTGGCGAACGATGTGAGCGGGAGAGCTGCCTGCGACCGGGCGGGGACGATGACCGTCCGGGTGCTGCGGGCAGGTCCGTACACCGAGAGTGTCACCGTCGACGGGACGTCGGCCGCGTTCGTGAGCGTGACGATGTCCTCGGTGCCGGTGTCGATGCTCCCCCCGACCAGCCAGGACTCCAACCGCGGCACCCCGCAGGGCAGCGCGGCGTACCCCGCGAG
>NZ_JAGYWT010000611.1:0-1361 GCF_019279095.1 Microbacterium sp. BF1
TCGCCGCCCCGCAGCACCGAGGCCGCGACCTGTCGATCGTCGTCTGGTCGACGACCATCGGCGGTGTCGCCGGCCCACTGCTGCTGGGCCCTGGGGAGATCGTCGGGCAGGCGGTCGGGATGCCACCGCAGACGGGCTCGTATCTGTTCTCCTTCGTCGCGCAGTGCGCAGCGCTGCTGCTCTACATCGTCGCGCTGCGTCCTGATCCGCTTCTGGCGGCCCAGCGGCTCGCGAAGGCGTCGACCGCGGCCGCCGGAGCGGTGGCGGTGGATCGCCCGCGGGTCGCCCGCTATGCGATCTTCGCGATCGCCGGCTCTCATGTGGTGATGGCCTCGGTGATGGCCATGACTCCGGTGCACCTGTCGCACATGGCCCACGGCGCCGGGGGCATGGCCGCGAGTCCGGCAGATGTCTCGGCGCTCGTGGGGATCACGATCGCTCTGCACGTCGGTGGCATGTACGCGCTGTCCCCGGTCTTCGGTGTGTTGGCCGATCGATGGGGCCGACTGCAGGTCGTTCTGCTCGGACAGGTACTGCTCGCCGGAGCTCTCGCGTTCGCCGTGTTCACGGGTACGGAGGCGTGGGGCGTGATGGTGGCCCTCATCCTGCTGGGGCTGGGGTGGAGTGCGGCGACGGTTGCCGGCGCCGCACTGCTCACCGAGGCTTCGGCGCCCGAGCTGCGCACCCGCAGGCAGGGGCGCAGCGATTCGCTGATGAGCCTCTCGGCTGCCGCCGGGTCTGTGCTTGCCGGCGTGGTGCTGTCGAACTTCCAGTACTCGGGACTCGGCATCGCGGCTTTCGTCCTGGTCGTCGCGATCGTGGCGCTCTCCCCGCTCGCCCGCTCCGGCGTCCGATGAAGGACTGGGTCGGCGTCGGCGAGGCATATTCCGCTTCCTACGCCGCACTCTGCGCAGGGACCTTCTCGACGATGCAACGCGCACTCGGCGCACCGGGAGGGCGCAGCCTGCTCGATGTCGGCGCGGGCGACGGCAGGCTCGCTGCACTGTGGGCGGAGACGGGATGGAGCGTCCAGGCGTGTGAGCCGGAGGAGTCGATGCGGAGGGTGTCCCGCCGCGAACGACCGCAGGTCGACATGCTCGATGCGGGGCTGCCGGATCTGCCGTTCGCCGACGGTGCCGTCGATGTGGTGGTCGCGAACTTCGTCCTGAACCATGTCGCCTCTCCACGCAGGTCAGCCGCCGAGCTGCGGCGCGTGAGCCGTGGCGCCGTGGTCGCGACGACCTGGACGCTCTCGCCCTCCTGGTTCTGGGCAGAGGTCACCGAGCGCGCGTGTGTGGCCCCGTTCGCCGGTGCGAAGCTCCCGGCCGACGAGGATTTCGAGCGGACCGCCGACGGTTTCG
>NZ_JAGYWT010000612.1:0-1348 GCF_019279095.1 Microbacterium sp. BF1
GGGCGTGGCCCCCACAACGCGCGCGCCGACCTCGTAGGTCGGATACGCCACGCGCGGGTGCACGACGATGTCGCCGGCCCCCAGACCGAGCAGAGTGGGCAGCAGCGCGACGAGCTCTTTCGAGCCGATCGTCGGGAGCACGTTGTCGACGCGGAGGTCGGGTACTCCCCTGCGTCTGGCGTACCAGTCCACGATGGCCTCGCGCAGCGTCGGCGTGCCGACCGTCTGCGGGTAGGCGTGGGCGTCCGTCGCCTCGGCCAGCGCACGCCGGATGATCTCGGGAGTCGGGTCGACAGGAGAGCCGACCGACAGATCGATGAGCCCGTCCTGGTGCCTCTCGGCACGCTCACGGAACGGGACGACGGCGTCCCACGGGTAGTCGGCGAGGTCGCGGACGCTCACGAAGCGCGCCTACTCGCCCTGCGGCGGCAGAGCGGCGATGATCGGGTGGTCGAACGAGTAGACGCCGACCTTGGCGGCGCCGCCCGGGGACCCGATCTCGTCGAAGAACTCGACGTTGGCCTTGTAGTAGTCCTGCCATTCGTCGGGCAGATCATCTTCGTAGTAGATGGCCTCGACGGGGCACACCGGCTCGCAGGCACCACAGTCGACGCACTCGTCGGGATGGATGTACAACGAGCGTTCACCCTCGTAGATGCAGTCAACGGGGCACTCGTCGATGCAGGCGCGATCCTTGACATCGACGCACGGGAGGGCGATCACATACGTCACCCCCTCAGTCTACGACTCGCGAGCCTCGGGTTCTTGCGCGGCGGGTGCCTCCGTGCGCACGGGAAGACGTCGCACCGAGGGCCAGGCGATCACGAGCAGCACGATTCCGGCCACCAGGTAGGTCCAGATCTGCCCCGTGAACGACGCGGGCACGACGACGGAGCCTCCGGGACCCTCGCCCGAGATCAGCACCAGCATGCCGATCATCCCCAGCCCCGCTGCCACGGCGGCACCGCGGTCGTGCGTGAGCGCGCGCACGGCGATCAGGATGGCCGCGCAGGCGATCGCGGCGACGATCATGCCAACCGGGATCGGACCCCACATCACGCTGTGGCTGATCGTGCCGGCGATGCCGTAGACACCGCCCACCAGGGCGGCAGCGATCCACGACAACACTCTCGACATCCAGCTCACGCGCACCTGTCGATCCTACCGAGGAGGCCCGCACGATCCCGATCAGAACCTGGCAGGGTCAGGCCGCGACTCCGAACAGACGAAGGAGGTGAGCCGCTCGGTCGAGCGGGGTCTGCGTGAGGAGCAGCAGCACGACCTGCTCGCCGGACGCGTGCAGCAGATGGTGGCCGACATCGCCTCCCGCCTGCGCCCCGGTGCGAAG
>NZ_JAGYWT010000613.1:0-1345 GCF_019279095.1 Microbacterium sp. BF1
ATGTCGATCGGGTCGGCGTGCGGACGGTCGGGCTCCGACTCCCGCAGGTGCACGGTGAGCACCGGCGACGAGCCGGCCAGTGCAGAGGCGAGAGTAGTCTTGCCCGCTCCTGGCAGGCCCGTGAGGATGAGGACGTCCGCTGCGGGCACCGCAGCCAGCAGCGCTTCTCGTCCGACATCCGCACCGGTGGCGTCTCGTGGTCCGAGAGTCACCTCGACGTGGACTCCCGATCTCTGGCCGTTGAGGGCGCGTGCGGTCTCACGCCAGCGAGCCGCCACGGTGCGCCCACCGCCGAGCACACGCACGATATCGCCGACCAGACGATCGTCGACCCGCCGCCGCCCGGGGCGGAAGCAGTCGTAGACGGTCACCTTGGGAGGCTCGGCGCCGTCGCGCAGGCTTCCGATCCTTCGGGCGATCTCGGCATACGACGGCGATCCCGCGTCCGCACGCATCCGTCCGAGGCCCAGACAGAGCTCATCGAGGGTGCTCGGGGCGGGCATGAGTCGAGCCTATGGCACGCTGTCGCGCGTCTGCGGACAGGGTTCGTTCGGGGTCGTTCGGAGTCGGACGAACCGACGCGCCGCACCCCTAGGCTCACTCGACGGAGAGGCCATCCGACCTCCCGGACAAGGACATGACACCCATGACGACACGCGCAGAGATCGCGGCGAAGCTCGACGACTTCTCCTTCCAGAAAATGAACTTCGGCGGGTTCCTGATGAACAAGCGCGCGAAGAACTCGCACGCGCTGTGGACCCGTGCCTCCGACAAGGGGGTCACCGAGCTGACGCTGCTCGCCACGAGGGACTACGGCGAGGGAAACGTGTACGACGTGGCGGCCTTCACCCTCGACGGGAAGGTCCCCGAGGAGATCATCTCGGAGCTGAAGCAGCAGGCGGAAGCCCTCACGGACCGGGTCAACCTGCGCGCGCACGGCTACGTCTACACCTGCCTCGAGCCCTGGGACGGTGGCGGCACCATCTGGATCTCGAAGAAGCCCGAGTTCCGCGCACTGAGCCGCCCCGAGCAGGGCGTCTACGTCATCCCGATCCAACGGCTCACCAGCACGGGCGAACCCCGATGGCTCGCCTGGGCCCGCGAGGGCGATCAGCTGAACATCGCCATCGTGTACAAGCCCTGACGGTGCCGACGCTCTCGGTCGGCGCGACCGCACCGCGCGCAGAGGATGGCGCGCGGGGCGCTCTGATCCTCGTCGCGGCGTCCCTTGCCACCCTCGGGATCGCCGGAGCACTGGCGTTCTACCTGCTGCCCGTGGGGTTCGGCCTGACGGGCGCGATCCTCGCGCTCGCCCAGGTGGGGGCGATTCTCCTCGGTGCAGCGC
>NZ_JAGYWT010000614.1:0-1333 GCF_019279095.1 Microbacterium sp. BF1
ACCGCGAATTCCTGCTGCGGAAGGTGCGCGAAGGCGCGGCGGTCGAACACGCGCGGCGCACGAACCGCATCCACGAGACCGACCTGGTGCGCACCCTCGAACTGCTGCTGCGGACACCCGCCCCTCCACGGCTCGTGCACGTCGTCGACGAGAGCCCGGCACCGCTGGGAGAGGTCGTCGGGTTCATCGCGCGCGAGCTCGGTGTCGATGTGCCTCCCGACATCGGCTCTGCGGACCCGGGTGGCTTCGTGTACGACGGGTCGTTGCTGCGGTCGCTGCTCGGCACCCTCGAGTATCCGACCTATCGCGAGGGATACGCCGAGATGATCGCGGGCCCCACCGCGAGCTGAGGCGCCGTCGTCGGCAGCGCCGCGTAGCCTGGGGCCATGACGAGCACAGCTGCGCGCACCGCCATCGAGGTCGTCGACTGGCGGCGTCGGGTCTTCGCCCTGTACGACGCCGTGCGGATCGCGGACTCCCCGGAGGAGGCGCACGAACTCTGGCGGATCGAGCGGGACGATCTGATGCTCCACCACCCGGCCACTCCGTTGCTGCCCGAGGACAGGGCGCTGTTCGAGGGGCTCCCGATCGCCTCGTACGACCCGCAGTGGCGCTTCGAACTGCCGGTCCTCCCCTCAGATCCCGGCGGCTTCGAGTTCGCGACCGGCACCGACGGCATCGTCCCGTTCGAGCGGATCGGCCGTGTGGAGATCCCGGATGCCGGATCGCTCGACGTCTGGCGGCTGGCCTCCTACGGCGGCGGTCTCTTCATCCCGGTGCGTGATGCGCTGGCCGGCCACCCCGGCGGAACCTACGGCGGCGGACGCTACCTGATCGACACGGTCAAGGGCGCCGACCTCGGATCCGACGCCCGGCGCGGCACGATCGTGCTCGACTTCAACTTCGCCTACAACCCCTCGTGCGCCTACGACCCGGCGTGGGCCTGCCCACTCGCGCAACCGGGGAACGTGCTCACGACCGCCGTCCCGGTCGGGGAGATGTACGGGGTCGGGAGCGCCTGAGCGCCTGGTCTTCCGGGCTCCCGCACGGATCCGGAACGACTTTGTGACGAATCGACGTGCGCGCACGTCCTATCTCCGAGCGAGCGTTTCGCTCCCGGCGGGAGTCTCACACGGGACCCGCGACCGGTCTTCAGATCGAGATGGGACACCTCATGGTAAACCAGGACCAGAACACCCCCGCTCCGGCCGAGAAGGAGCTCGCTCAGGCTGCTCCGAAGGCTGCCGGCGCCTCCGCGTCGCGCGTCGACCGGTCGAGCGGATTCTCCGCTTCGCGCGTCCCCGCCGACGAGAACGCCGCGGGTAAGACGACC
>NZ_JAGYWT010000615.1:0-1323 GCF_019279095.1 Microbacterium sp. BF1
GGAGGCCCGCGACCGCGTCGGCGGGCGCCTGTGGACCGACGTCATCGACGGCGCCATGCTCGAGATCGGCGGCCAGTGGGTCTCGCCCGATCAGGATGCTCTCAAGGAGACGATCGAAGAGCTCGGGCTCGAGACCTACAGCCGCTACCGCGAGGGCGACAGCGTCTACGTCGGCCCCGACGGGAAGACGCACCGCTTCACCGGCGAGATGTTCCCCGTCTCCGCCGAGACCGAGGCCGTGATCGCACGGATCACCGGGATCCTCGACGCGCTGGTCGCCGAGATCGACCCCGACCGGCCGTGGGAGCACCCGAACGCCGCGGAGTGGGACTCCATCACCTGGGACGCCTGGCTGCGCTCGCAGACCGACGACGACGAGGCCGTGCGGAACCTGGCCTTCGCCACGGGCTCCGCGATGCTCACCAAGCCCACGCACTCGTTCTCGCTGCTGCAGTCGCTGCTGATGGCCGCATCCGCCGGCTCCTACTCGAACCTCGTCGACGCCGACTTCATCCTCGACAAGCGCGTGGTCGGGGGTCTGCAGCAGGTTCCGCTGCGCCTGGCCGAGCGCCTGGGCCAGGACGTGCTGCTGAACCAGCCCGTGCGCAGCCTCAAGTGGTCGGACGCCGGCGTCGTGGCCACCACCGATGAGCTCACCGTGCGCGCTCGCCACGCGATCCTCGCGCACGCTCCCGTGCTGTACAGCCGTATCTCGTTCGACCCGCCGCTGCCGCGTCGCCAGCATCAGCTGCACCAGCACCTCTCGATGGGCTTCGTCATCAAGGTGCACGCGGTCTACGACCGTCCGTTCTGGCGCGAGCAGGGCCTCAGCGGCACGGCGTTCAGCCCCTACGAGCTCTCGCACGAGGCCTACGACAACACCAACCACGGCGACGAGCGCGGCACCCTGGTGGGCTTTGTGTCCGACGCCAACGCCGACGGCGTGTTCGAGCTGTCGGCCGAGGAGCGCAAGGAGCGGATCCTCGAGTCGCTGTCGCACTACTACGGCCCCGAGGCCAAGAACCCCGTCGTCTACTACGAGAGCGACTGGGGCAGCGAGGAGTGGACGCGCGGCGCCTACGCCGCCAGCTTCGACATGGGCGGCCTGCACCGCTACGGCGCCGACCTTCGCACGGCCGTCGGTCCGATCCACTTCGCCTGCAGCGACATGGCCGGTGCCGGATACCAGCACGTCGACGGCGCGATCCGCATGGGACACCTCGTCGCCTCCAACATCGTCGACGCCAGTCGCGACGCCGGCGCTGTCGAGAGCGGCAGCTGATGACCGGCTCGGTCGTCGTGGGCTACACGGCGACGGATGCG
>NZ_JAGYWT010000616.1:0-1319 GCF_019279095.1 Microbacterium sp. BF1
CCGACGGCGCCCGGGGGCCGGTGCGGCAGGAGCGGTGGCGGGTGCGTCCTCGTCGTGCGGCGCGGTTTCCGGCGACTCTTCGTTGCTCATGTGCTCACGATAGCGGTGGCCCGGATCGAAACCAGGTTGTCACGCGGCTCTAGAGTAGGGGGCATGACCGCCGCCGAAGACCCGAAGGCCGAACTGCTCCGTCTTCGTGCCACCATCGACAACATCGACGCCGCACTCATCTTCATGCTGGCGGAGCGCTTCCGCGCCACCCAGCAGGTCGGGCATCTGAAAGCGGAGCACGAGATGCCGGCGTCAGACCCGAACCGGGAGGAGCAGCAGGTCGCACGACTGCGTGCCCTCGCCGAGGAAGCGCACCTGGATCCGGAGTTCGCGGAGAAGTGGTTCAACTTCGTGGTCGCGGAGGTCATCCGTCACCACACCGAAGCGGCCGAGAGTCGCTGAGAAGGAGGTGCCGGACGGGCGACGGTGTGTGCAGCACTCGCCCGTCCGGAGCTTGAGGTTCATTGACCAACTAAGTTCAATGAATAAACTTAAGGAGAGACTACGGATCGCGCGGCGATCTGTCAACAGCTCGCAAGGAGCGAGCCTCGGAACGGGAACACATGCTGAGCACGGATGACGGCCTCGACACCCAGGCGTCCGTTCGGCGTGCGAACCTGCGGCGGGCACTGCAGCTGGTCTTCCGGAACCCGGGAACGCAGACGCGCGCGGGCATCGCGCGCTCGACCGGTCTGACCGCCGCCACCGCGTCCTCACTGGTGGCCGAGCTCATCGAGAACCGGCTGATCGTCGAGGGGGAGCAGGCGGCGAGCACCGGCGGTAAGCGGGCGACCACCCTGAGCGTCGACGCGGGTCACCACGTGATCCTGGTGCTGGTGATCCAGCCCCGTCATGCCGACATCGCTCTCGTCGCGCTCGACGGCACCGAGGTGGACGGTCGACGCGTGAACTACTCCGTGGAGAACCGCAACCGTACCCTCGACGATGCCGTCGCCACCGTGGCAGCGGAGTTCGGCGGTCGACTCCTCGCCGCCGGTGTGCAGCTGCCGGGCACGACCGACGGACGTGTGGTGCTCGAGAGCGTGCAGCTGAAGTGGCAGGATGTCCCCCTCGCGGAGCGGTTCGAGCGGGTGCTCGGTGCTCCGGTGCTGCTGATCAACGACGTGGACGCTGAGGCCATCGCCGAAGCCGGCATGGAGGAGTCGCCGTCCGGCTACCGGCTCTTCATCCACCTCGGTGGCGGCGTCGGTGCGGCCGTCACCCTCGACGGCGAGCTGGCGCCGGGGCCGCGCGATCGTGCGGGGGAG
>NZ_JAGYWT010000617.1:0-1317 GCF_019279095.1 Microbacterium sp. BF1
CGATGCGGATGCGGGGTGGTTTCGCCGCAGCCTCCGCCGTCACGACCGCGACGACCCTGTTCACGCACGCCGTCTCGCTGGGCGGCGTCGACTCGCTGATCCAGCACCCCGCCGCACTCACCCATCGCCCTGTGCCGCCGGAGGCGCGGCCCGCCGCCGACGTGCTGCGGCTGTCGATCGGCCTGGAAGACGTCGACGATCTCATCGCCGATCTGGCTCAGGCGTTCGCCGCTGCGCCGGCCTTCACGGTCGAAGCGCCCCTCTCCGACCGGGTCACCTCCTCGAGCGAGACGCACCGGGGGGCTGTTCGCGCCTGAGGAGGTGGCTCGGCGCTGTCGAGCAGTGTCAGGGAGAGGGGAGTCGAATCGTCCCGGTGGCGATGTGCTCGGTCGGCATCCGGTCTCGGTCGTAGGTGATCTCGGTGTAGCCGTGCGGCGTCGGTGTCCCGTCGTCGTCGAGGCTCACGAACACGATCTTCTCGATCGTGAGGATGCGCTTGCGCGTGATCATGTTCCTGGCCACCGCGCGCATCGTCAGGGAGGTCCTGCCGAAGTGGGTTGCCTGCAGGCCGATCTCGATCAGGTCGCCCTGCACGGCCGAGGCCTCGAAGTTGATCTCCGAGATGTGCTTGGTGACGGCGCGGTAGTTGCCCAGCTGCACGATCGCGTAGATCGCGGCCTCTTCGTCGATCCATTTCAGCAGGCTGCCGCCGAACAGCGAGCCGTTCGCGTTGAGATCCTCCGGGCGCACCCACTTGCGGGTGCGGAAGTTGAGTCCGTCCTCCGACCACTGCCACGCCGGTGCCTTCTGCTTCGCCATGGGCACGAGACTAGGCGGGCCGTGAGTCCACGATGTTACGTTCCGTTTTCGTGGAAGGCACAGCGGTCTGCGCCCATCGTTTGTGCACTCGCCACAAGAAACTGAGTCCCAGGCGTGCTGAGACTTGGTATCGAACGGCAAATCCGGGGGGCGGGGTCGAACCTGCCCATACAGTCGCCGGTGGCAACGACGCCACTGACCTCGGGAGTCCTCGATGACGAGTACCACACCCCATTCGCACGGCATCGGCATGCGCATCGCCGTGATCGTCCTCAGCCTGCTGCTGGCCGCCATGGTGATCCTGTTCTTCGTGACGACGAGCAAGATCGCCGCCGGAGCGTCCGAACTCGCCGAGGGCACCACATCGGCGAAAGACGGTTCCGCCGATCTCGCCGCCGGCGCCGCAGACCTCTCGGCCGGCGCATCGCAGCTCGCCGAGGGCAGCATCGACCTCTCCTCGGGGGCAGCCAGCGCGCACGCGGGATCGCAGAAGCTGAG
>NZ_JAGYWT010000618.1:0-1317 GCF_019279095.1 Microbacterium sp. BF1
GGCGGATGCCGCGGCGGCCCACGGGGTCACGCCCGCCCAGGCTGTGCTGCGCTGGCACCTGCAGAAGGACATCATCGTGTTCCCGAAGTCGGTGCGCGCCGAGCGCCTGCGCGAGAACCTCGATGTCTTCGGCTTCGAACTGACCGATGCCGAGATCGCGGCGATCGACGCGCTCGACCCGCTCGACGGCTCCGGCCGCGTCGGCTCCCACCCGGACGAGGTCAACTGACCCGCTGCGGTGAGACCGAGCCTTCGAGCTCACATGACGCCCTGTGTCGCACCACGCGACACAGGGCGTCGTCGTGAGTACCGTCGAGGCATGACAGCTCCGTTCCGTGTCGTCGCCGTGTCGGGATCCCTGCACGAGCCCAGCAAGACGACCGCCCTCGTCCGCGCGATCACGGCCGCCGTCGCCGAGCGCGCTGAGGTCGAGGCGCAGCTCATCGAGCTGACGCGGATCGGTCCGGGACTGGCCGGCGCGCTCCAGCGCGATCAATTGTCGCCGGAGGTCGAGGCGCAGCTGCAGGCGATCGAGTCCGCCGATCTGCTGATCGTGGGCAGCCCCGTCTACCGCGCCTCGTTCACCGGGCTCTTCAAGCACCTCTTCGACTTCGTCGGCCAGTACGACCTTGTGGGCACGCCCGTGCTGCTGGCGGCGACCGGCGGCGGCGAGAAGCATGCGCTGATCATCGAGCACCAGCTGCGTCCGCTGTTCGCGTTCTTCCAGGCGCTCACCCTTCCGGTCGGCGTCTACGCCAGCAACACGGACTTCGACGGCTACGAGATCGTCTCGGAGGTGCTCGAAGCCCGCATCGCCCTGGCGGCGGAGCGCGCTCTGCCGTTGGTGGGCTACGCGGCGTCGCGTCCGGTCGAGCTGCTCGTCGGCTGACCCCGCCGCGCCCCGCGGGCGTAGCGTGAAGGCATGACCAACCGGCTCGCCGACACCCTCAGCCCGTACCTCCGAGCGCACGCCGACAACCCCGTCGACTGGTATCCGTGGGGTGAGGAGGCGTTCGCCGAGGCGCAGCGGCGCGACGTGCCGCTGCTCATCTCGATCGGCTACTCGACCTGCCACTGGTGCCACGTGATGGCGCGGGAGTCGTTCGCCGACCCCGCCACCGCCGCGCTCATCAACGACGGATTCGTGGCGGTGAAGGTCGACCGCGAGGAGCATCCGCAGGTCGACGGCGCCTACATGGCCGCAGCCTCGGCCTTCACGCAGAGTCTCGGCTGGCCACTCACGGTCTTCGCCACCCCGCGCGGGCGCACCTTCTACGCCGGCACCTACTGGCCGCCGCAGGCGCGCCCCTCGATGCC
>NZ_JAGYWT010000619.1:0-1313 GCF_019279095.1 Microbacterium sp. BF1
GCCGTGCACTCGCTCTCGGGCGCGCTGATCGCCGTCACGGTCGGTCTCGCCCTCGGCACGGTGCTCGGCGCGATCGCCGGAGCCGTTGGTGGCGTGGTCGACGACGTCCTGATGCGGATCGTCGACGTGCTGCTCGCGATCCCCGGGCTGCTGCTGTCGCTCTCGGTGATCATCCTGCTCGGGTTCGGCACGGTCAACGCCGCCCTCGCGGTGGGCCTCGGCAGCGTGGCGGCCTTCGCACGTCTGATGCGCGCCGAGGTCGCCCGCGTACGGCGCACCGAGTACGTCGAGGCGGCCTTCGGCAGCGGTGCCACGTTCTTCGCAGCCCTCCGCCGACACGTGCTGCCCAACTCCCTCACCCCGATCGTCGCGCTCGCCGCGCTGCAGTTCGGCACCGCGATCCTCGCGATCTCGACCCTCGGCTTCCTCGGCTACGGTGCTCCGCCGCCCACCCCGGAATGGGGCCTGCTGATCGCCGAGGGCCGCAACTACGTGGGCACCGCCTGGTGGCTCACCGCGCTCCCCGGTCTCGTCGTCGTCGCGGTCGTGCTCAGCGCCAACCGCATCAGCCACCGCATCGGAAGGAGGACGCGATGAGCGTTCTGGCAGCGTCGGATCTGCGGATCTCCTACAACGGCAGGGAAGTCGTGCACGGCATCTCGTTCGAGATCGAGGAAGGCGAGACGCTCGCCCTGGTCGGCGAGTCGGGATCGGGCAAGTCCACGACCGCCCATGCGATCCTCGGTCTCCTGCCCTCCGGCGGCACGGTCGACGGAGGCAGCGTGGTGCTCGGAGACCTCGACATCTCGGGATGGACCGATCGCGCGCTGCGGGGCATCCGCGGTGCGGAGATCGGTCTGGTGCCGCAGGACCCCACCACCTCCCTCGACCCCGTGCGTCCGATCGGGGCGCAGGTCGAGGAGATCCTGCGCCTGCACGGACATCGGGACCGGCGCTCGCGTCGCGCACGGGTGATCGAGCTGCTCGACCGCGTCGGCATCGACGACCCGGATCTGCGGGCTCGGCAGTATCCGCACGAGCTCTCCGGCGGCATGCGTCAGCGGGTGCTGATCGCCACGGCGATCGCGCTGCGGCCCCGTCTGCTGATCGCCGACGAGCCGACCAGTGCGCTCGATGCCACCGTGCAGCGCACCGTGCTCGATCTGCTCGACGAACTGCAGCGCGAGGAGGGCACCAGCATCCTGCTCGTGACCCATGATCTCGGGGTGGCTGCGGACCGTGCCGAGCGTCTCGTCGTGCTCAAGGGCGGACGGATCGTGGAACAGGGGCCGAGCGAGGCGGTGCTGGCCGCG
>NZ_JAGYWT010000062.1:0-8601 GCF_019279095.1 Microbacterium sp. BF1
GGCTGTTCTCCTCCGCGCGTTCCGCCGGCACGGCCATCGAGTTCGGCGGTGCGACCGTGATCGTCGAAGACGTCGAGACGGCGGATGCCACGGGCATCGACATCGCCCTGTTCTCGGCGGGAGCCACGGCGAGCCGCGCCTATGCGCCGCGCTTCGCCGCTGCCGGTGCCGTGGTCGTCGACAACTCCAGCGCCTGGCGCATGGACCCCGAGGTTCCGCTCGTGGTCAGCGAGGTGAACCCGCACGCGATCGACGAGCGCCCCAAGGGCATCATCGCGAACCCGAACTGCACCACGATGGCGGCGATGCCGGTGCTGAAGGCGCTGCACGCCGAGGCCGGCCTCGAGCGTCTGATCGTGTCCACCTACCAGGCCGTCTCCGGCTCGGGACTCGCCGGCGCTCAGGAGCTGCTCGGCCAGGTAGAGGGTGTGCTCGCCCAGGGCGACACCCTCCGTCTCGTGCACGACGGATCCGCGGTCGATTTCCCCGAACCCGAGAAGTACATCGCCCCGATCGCCTTCGACGTGATCCCCTTCGCCGGCAACCTGGTCGACGACGGCGACAACGAGACCGACGAGGAGAAGAAGCTCCGCAACGAGAGCCGCAAGATCCTCGAACTCCCCGGACTCCGCGTGGCCGGCACCTGCGTGCGGGTCCCGGTCTTCACCGGCCACTCGCTCTCGATCAACGTCGAGTTCGCGCGTGACATCACTCCCGAGCGTGCCAGGGAGGTGCTGAGCGCGGCCCCCGGTGTCGTCCTCGACGAGGTTCCCACGCCGCTGCAGGCTGCCGGCAAAGACCCGAGCTTCGTCGGTCGCATCCGCGCCGACCAGTCCGCACCCGAGGGCAAGGGGCTCGTGCTCTTCCTGAGCAACGACAACCTGCGCAAGGGCGCCGCGCTGAACGCCGTGCAGATCGCCGAGATCCTGGCGGAGCGCCTGGCGGTCATAGCCTGACGGTATGCCCGCGATGCGGAAGCGGTCTGGCGCAGCAGGTCCGCATGGTCTGCGACGACGCGCCCGCGAACTAGACTGGTTCGGTGACTGAAAACGTCGATGTCGTCCTGATCGGCGGTGGCATCATGAGCGCCACCCTGGGTACTCTCCTGCACGAGCTGCAGCCGGAGTGGAAGATCGTCGCCTTCGAGCGACTCTCCGAGGTGGCTCAGGAGAGCTCGAATCCGTGGAACAACGCCGGCACGGGGCACGCTGCGCTGTGCGAGTTGAACTACATGCCGCAGCAGGGAGACGCTCCGCTCGACCCGGCCAAGGCGGTCTCGATCAACGAGCAGTTCCAGCAGAGCCGTCAGTTCTGGTCGTCGCTCGTGGAGAAGGGCGTGCTCGACGCGCCGTCGACCTTCATCAACGCGACGCCGCACATGACGTTCGTGCGCGGCGAGAAGGATGTTGCGTACCTCAGGAACCGCTACGAGGTGCTCAAGAAGCAGCCGCTGTTCGCCGGTATCGAGTACAGCGAAGACTCCCGCGTCATCAACAAGTGGGCACCGCTGCTCATGCAGCAGCGCGTCAAGGGTGAGCCGTTCGCCGCGACCCGCGTCCCCGCCGGCACCGACGTCGACTTCGGCGCCATCACCAACCAGCTCTTCGACCACCTGACCGACTCCGGCGTCACGTTGCGCACGAACCACGAGGTGCGCAGCCTGAAGAAGCAGAAGGACGGCACCTGGCTGGTCAAGTACCGCAACCGCATCGGGCACACCCCGAACGAGGTCAAGGCGCGCTTCGTGTTCGTCGGGGCCGGCGGCTGGGCGCTCAAGCTGCTGCAGAACTCCGGCATCCCCGAGATCAAGGGCTACGGAGTCTTCCCCATCGGCGGACAGTTCCTCAAGACCACGAACCCGACCGTCGTCGCTCAGCACAAGGCGAAGGTGTACTCGCAGGCGTCCGTCGGTGCTCCGCCCATGTCGGTTCCGCACCTCGACACCCGCGTCGTCGACGGCGAGGCCTCGCTCATGTTCGGGCCGTTCGCGACCTTCAGCCCCAAGTTCCTGAAGAACGGGTCGATGCTCGACATCGTCACCCAGGTGCGCCCGCACAACCTGCTGCCGATGCTGCAGGTGGCGGTGAAGAACCCCGACCTCATCACCTACCTCGTCAGTGAGCTGCTGAAGAACCACGCCAAGAAGGTCGACAGCCTGCGCACCTTCATGCCGACCGCGAAGGATGAGGACTGGACCCTCATCGACGCCGGTCAGCGTGCTCAGGTCATGAAGAAGGACCCGAAGAAGGGTGGCATCCTGCAGTTCGGCACCGAGGTCGTCGCCGCGTCCGACGGGTCGATCGCCGGTCTGCTGGGCGCCTCTCCCGGTGCCTCGACCGCCGTCCCGATCATGCTCGATCTGCTCAAGAAGTGCTTCCCCGCGGAGTACCCGGGCTGGGAGCCCGAGCTGCGCGCGCTGATCCCCACCTTCGGCGAGAAGCTGAACGAGGACGCGGCACTCGCGGAGAAGTCGACCGAAGCGACCGCAGCCGCACTCGGCATCAACGTCTGAGCCGGCACCGTGGCGAAGCTCTACTTCCGCTACGGCGCGATGAACTCGGGCAAGTCGACGGCATTGCTGCAGGCCGCCTACAACTACGAAGAGCGCGGACAGCGGGTG
Source organism: Microbacterium sp. BF1 (assembly GCF_019279095.1). Lineage (NCBI taxonomy): Bacteria > Bacillati > Actinomycetota > Actinomycetes > Micrococcales > Microbacteriaceae > Microbacterium > Microbacterium sp. BF1. Next base: position 2,621 of record NZ_JAGYWT010000062.1, read on the forward strand.
CTGCTGGCGAAGCCGGCGATCGACACCAAAGGAGCGTCAGAGATCGAGAGTCGACTGGGCGTGACGCGCCAGGTCGATTTCCTCATCGCTCCCGACGACGATGCCCGCGTGATCTTCGCCACTCATCGAGGACGCATGCAGCACACGTCGGATGACGAGCTGCTCCCAGAAGGCCCGATCGACGTGGCCTGCCTGCTGATCGATGAGGCGCAGTTCCTCACGCCGTCGCAGGTCGACGACCTCTTCCGCATCGCGGTGGTCGATGGGATCCCGGTCATCGCGTACGGCATCCGCAACGACTTCCTCACGCACGCGTTCCCCGGGTCCGCGCGCCTGCTCGCGATCGCGCACTCGCTCGAGGAGCTCAAGACCATCTGCCGCTGCGGACGCAAGGCCGTGTTCAACGGTCGCGTGGTCGGCGGGCGCTTCGTGTTCGACGGCGACCAGGTCGCGATCGACGAGGGCGCCACAGGCTCGGCCTCGCCCGAGCTGACCACCTATGAGTCGCTGTGCGGCACCTGCTACCTCGAAGAGTCCGACGGGCGCCTGGGCTGAGGCTCCGCACGGCTCCCTCTCCACGCTCCAGGAAGAGCGCCTTTCGTCGCGCGCGGTGAAGGAGGCTCCCGCGTGCCTCCCGCGAGGGGCTCTGTATTTCCGCGCCTGTTTGCGCGGTCTGACCACAGGCGATATTCTGTGGTCAGACCACAGGAGGATCGATGGCGGAACAGCCGGCGCGCGCATGGCGACTCGTGCTCGAGCACATCGAACGCGACCTCCTCGATGCCCGCCTCGGCCCGGGCGACCGGCTGCCCTCCGAGCGTGATCTGGCCACCGAGCTCGGCGTCGGCCGATCCAGTGTTCGGGAGGCGTTCCGCGTCCTCGAGGTGATGGGCCTCATCCGCACCGCGACCGGCTCAGGCCCGCAGTCGGGCGCCATCGTCATCGCCACGCCCACCGGGGGCATGTCGGCGCTGTTGCGGCTGCAGGTCGCGGCTCAGGGCTTCCCTCTGGATGATGTCGTACGCACACGTCTGGTGCTCGAAGACGCGGTCGTCCAGGTGCTGGCTGCGGCGTCCGACCGCGATACGAGCCGCGCCCACGAACTGCTCGAGGCGATGGATGCTCGAGGCCTCGCCCCGGCGGAGTTCCTCGCCCTCGACGCTCAGCTGCATCTCTCCCTCGCCGAAGCCAGCGGCAATACGGTCATCGCCGCGATGATGGCGGGTCTTCGTTCCTCGATCGAGTCCTATGTGCAGGCGGGAGTCTCCGCGATCCCGGACTGGGAAGCGATGGCGACTCGTCTCCGCTCCGAGCACCGCGCCCTCGTCGCCGCCATCGATGCCGCCGACGTCGATGCAGCGCGCGCGCTGGTCCACGCCCACATCACCGGCTACTACACGTCCGCGGGGCTCACCCGTGACACCCACCCCCACACCTGAGAGGTACATCATGGTGCAGCGCCAGTTCCCGAATCCCGTTGAGCTCCTCGAGCTGATGAAGTTCAAGAAGCCCGAACTCGACGGGCGCAAGCGGCGTCTGGAGGGTGCCCTCACGATCGATGATCTGCGTCTCATCGCCAAGCGGCGCACGCCCAAGGCCGCCTTCGACTACACCGACGGAGCGGCCGAAGGCGAGCTTTCCCTCACTCGCGCGCGCCAGGCGTTCCAGGATGTGGAGTTCCACCCCGGCATCCTGCGCCCGGCGCCCACGGTCGACACGAGCGTCGAGATTCTCGGCGGGCCTTCTGCCCTGCCGTTCGGAATCGCGCCCACCGGATTCACACGTCTGATGCAGACCGAGGGGGAGACCGCGGGTGCGGGCGCCGCGGCGGCAGCCGGCATCCCGTTCACGCTCTCGACGCTCGGCACCACGTCGATCGAGGGTGTGAAGGCCGCCAACCCGCACGGGCGCAACTGGTTCCAGCTCTACGTCATGCGCGATCGCGAGATCTCGTATGAGCTCACCCGTCGTGCGGCCGCCTCGGGGTTCGACACCCTGCAGTTCACGGTGGACACCCCCGTCGCCGGTGCCCGCCTGCGCGACAAGCGCAACGGGTTCAGCATCCCGCCGCAGCTCACCCTCGGCACGATCATCAATGCGATCCCGCGGCCCTGGTGGTGGTACGACTTCCTCACCACCCCGAAGCTCGAGTTCGCGTCTCTCAGCACCACGGGCGGCACGGTCGGCGAGCTGCTGGACGCGGCGATGGACCCGACGATCAGCTACGACGACCTCGCGGTCATCCGCGACATCTGGCCCGGCAAGATCGTGATCAAGGGCGTGCAGAACGTCGAGGACTCTGTGCGCCTGCGTGATGCGGGTGTCGACGGCATCGTGCTCTCCAATCACGGAGGACGCCAGCTCGACCGTGCGCCGATCCCTTTCCACCTGCTCCCCGAGGTGCGCAAGGCCGTCGGCGACGACTTCACCGTCATGATCGACACCGGCATCATGAACGGCGCGGACATCGTCGCGGCCGTGGCCCTCGGAGCGGACTTCACCCTGATCGGACGGGCGTACCTCTACGGGCTGATGGCGGGTGGGCGTCAGGGCGTCGACCGGACTATCGCGATCCTGCGCAGCGAGATCGAGCGCACGATGCGCCTGCTGGGGGTCGCCTCCCTCGCCGAGCTCGAGCCCGCGCACGTGACGCAGCTGACCCGTCTGGTCCCGGTCGCCCGCTCTGCCGCCGAGGCTCGCGTGCGCTGAGACCCCGCTCGTTCGATCCCGCGCGCGCGGTGGCTCTGCGGTCTCAGGACTGCGTGGCCACCGCTCGTGCGCGCGGGGGCCACGGCACCAGCATCGACGTCGTGCGGCGGTAGTCGGCGTAGGCCGGGTACTTCGACGCGGTGATCGACTCGGTGAAGATCGTCGACCCGATGAACAGCACCGTGAGCAGGGCGGGGCCGACGATGGTCGGGTTCAGCACCCCTCCGATGACACCGGCGCCGCCGGTGACCGCTGCGGTCGCGCCGATCGCGTAGAAGGCCCACCACTGCGCCTGTTCGAAGAAGAAGTTCGGGTGCCGGCTGTAGCGGAACAGGCCCGTCGTGGCGAAGCCGGGTGCGAGAGTGCCGCCCGCCTCCTTCTTGCGCTGATGGAACCGCCACTGCTGCTGGTCGGCGACGGTCTCCCCGACCAGGAAGGCGACGAACGCGGCGATGAACAGCGCATCCCACCCGGTGAGGGCGGAGGGATTCTGCGCGGCGACGGCGGCGGGCAGCGTGATGAGCACGAGCAGCGTCATCTGGTAGCAGATGATGAACAGCAGGTTGAAGATCTGGAACTGCCAGGGGCGCATCCGTCCCCGCAGGATGGCCCACCGGTAGTCCTCCATCCCCGTGTAGCCGCCCTTGCGGGCGAAGTTGAAGGTCAGGCGTGCGCCCCACGCGGTGGCGAGCACTCCCATCACGACCACACGGGCGGATCCTTCGCCGTTCACGAAGGCCCCGGCGACGAAGATCCAGACGTAGACAACCGGCACGATCGACCATGCGCGGTCGACCCAGGATGTGTCTCGGGTGATCAGGGAGAGCACCCAGCAGGCGGCACTGGTGACCGCGGCGACGATGATGACGATCAGCAGGGCATCCATGACGCCATGCTAGGACTCTGCTGCCGTGTCGCGCTGCACGACACTGCTCAGGTCAGAGCGTGAGCAGAAGAGCGTCGAGCTTGTCGGCGGTGTCTTCCCAGCCCTGCACAGCCACGGAGGGCACACCGATCGCGAGCACGGGGTAGTCGTTGCCGCCCTCGTCGAGCCGGTCGCCGTAGAACAGCATGTCGGTCAGCGCTATGCCCGTGCGGGCGGCGAGCTGCCGCATACCGAAGGCCTTGTCGATGCCGGCCTGGGTGATGTCGATCGAGGTCGAGCCGCCCGAGCGCACCTCGAGACCGGGAAGACGTGCAGCGACCGCATCGCGCAGCGCACCGCGCTTGGCCCCCGTCGGGTCCCAGTCATGCTTCGCTTCGCGCGGGGCGCTCTGTCCTAGCGCCGAGAAAGTGATCTGCGAACCGCGGTCTTCGAGGATCTCGCCCCACGGCTCGGCCTCCCAGAGCCCGAGCCGTTCGGCCTCTTCGCGCAGGGCCGTCAGCGCGGCCTGCTTCTCGGCGTCGCTGAGGTCGTGGGCGTAGACCGGCATGAAGTCGGTGCCGTCGTGGCGGAGGTAGCGGGTGCCGCACGTGGGCAGCAGGTGCAGACGCGCGAGATCCGCGGGGTCGGCGTCGCCGAGGCGTGACACCACCTGCGAGCGGAACTGGGCCTCGTTACCACCCGAGATGATGGCGACGTCGACCGTGCGCAGGAGGGCGCGCAGCAGGGCGGCGATTCGCGGGTCGATCAGACCCTTCGAGGGAGCGAGCGTGTCATCGAGGTCGAAGGCGACGAGTGTGGGCGCGGTCATGATGTCTCCAGCCTAGAAGGTGGACGCTGGGAGGAACGCGGGGCGACGAGCAGAGTGACCACGACAGCGAGGGCGACCCCGAGGATCGCGCCCGTGGAGTTGGCCACGACGTCGTTCACCGTCGCCGCACGGTGGGGGAGTGCCACGCGCTGCGCCGTCTCGATCGCCGCCGAAAGCACAGGGCCGACCAGGAGCGCGAGGAACCACACCCGACGGGGGAGGAGCAGGAAGGCGAGGATGCCGACCGGCACGAACACGAGCACGTTCGCGATGATCTCGAGGCGGGTGAAGTCGAGCGATTCCCAGCCGAGACGATGGGCTGTGGTGAGCACGACATCGAGCAGGTTCGGCATGGTCTCCTCGACCCGGGAGGGCGTGAGGGTGAGAGCGGCCAGGCCGATCAGGAAAGGGATGCCGAGGACGAGGGCCCAGGCACGTGTGAAGCGGCGCGGCGGCGGGAGCAGAGAGCTCATGCGTTCCCTTCATGCGCGATCCCGATACAGAGAAGGCCGCCCCTGAGGGCGGCCTTCCGGTGTCACTGGTCGGGGTGACAGGATTTGAACCTGCGACCTCTTCGTCCCGAACGAAGCGCGCTACCAAGCTGCGCCACACCCCGTTTGCAACCCTCCGAGTCTACAGGGAAATGCTCTCTGCGCCGAATCGAGGCGGGATCAGTCCTCCGCGGTCAGCGTGAGCAACGTCGCCTCGGGCCGACACGCGAAGCGCACGGGGGCGTAGATGGAGTGTCCGCAGCCCGCGCTGACGTTGAGCGGCACGGTGCGGTCGCCGTGCGACCACGTGCTCAGGCCCTTGGCCTGCTTGAGGGGGATGTCGCAGTTCGCCACGAGCGCGCCGAATCCCGGGAGGCAGACCTGACCGCCGTGCGTGTGGCCACCGAGGATCGCGTCGGCTCCGAGATCGGTGAAGCCGTTGAGCACGCGCTGATAGGGCGCGTGTGTGACCCCGAGCACCGGAGTCGTGGACTCGCGGGCCCCGAGAGCGGCGATGGCGTCGGGAAGCTCGTCCAGCCGGTCCCAGTCGCGGTGGGCGTCATTGACGCCGAAGAGGTCGACCTCGGCGCCGGCGATGCGCAGCCGCGCTGCCGTGTTGTTCAGGTCGGTCCAGCCGAGCTCGTCCGTGAAGTAGCGGTCCATCGCGTCGGTGTCCAGAAGCTCCGGCTTGTGGTGCTTCTTGGACGGTCCGAGGAAGTAGCGAAACGGGTTGCGCGGCGACGGCGCGGCGACGTCGTTCGATCCGTGCACGAAGACGCCGGGGATGCCCGCGAGCGGGTCGAAAGCGCGTCGGATGCCTTCCAGGCCGTTCTCGTGGCCGAGGTTGTCTCCGGTGTTCACGATGAGGTCGGGCTTCAACTCCGCGAGGGAGGCGAGCCAGTCCTGTTTGCGGTGTTGCCACGGCGCCATGTGCGCATCGGAGATGTGCAGGATGCGCAACGGAGCGGAGCCGGAAGGCAACGCCTTCGCCGTGGCCTCCCGCACCGTGAAGAGGTACCTCTCGATGCCGATGCCCCAGATCGCGGCCGCCGCACCCACGGCCCCCACCGCGCCGAGCGCGACGAGG
>NZ_JAGYWT010000620.1:0-1312 GCF_019279095.1 Microbacterium sp. BF1
CGCCGTCAGCGTGATGCTGACGGCGGCCCCGGCCGCGGCGCACAGCTATGCGGCGACGGTCTTCGCCGATGTGTCCGAACCCGAGCGCGGCGTCGTGCGCACCGTGCTCGACATCGAGTACGTCCTGCTCGCCACCGACGGAGCGCGGGCGATGGGCGACACGGCCTTCGAGCAGGAGGCCTACGCCGACGTGCAGGCGAGCGGCCGGGATCCGGAGAAGCTCACGCCCGCGGTGCTCGACGACCATGCCGACTCCGTCGAGGGATACGTGCTGCCTCGGTTCTCGGTGAGCGTGGCGCAGGACGGGGAGCCGTCGCAGGCGTGCCCCAACGCGGTGGTGGCGCCCTACGAGATCGTCATCCGGGACGGCGTGCCGCATGCGCGCCTGGTGATCGAAGCCGACTGCACGGCGCAGGTCGAGGCGATGCCCGTGCCGTATCGGATCACGACCGAGCTGTTCCCCGGAACGGCTCCCGGGGGCATGACGACGACGATCGTCGACTACGACGTGCGTTCGGGCGCGGGTGTGGCCAGTCTCGACACCGACACGAACCCCTCGATGGTCACCACGACCGACTGGGGCTCTCGGATGGGTGAGTTCCTTGTGCTGGGGGCGGAGCATCTGCTGCTCGGCCCCGACCACCTGCTGTTCCTGCTGGCGCTGATCATCGGATCTCGCCGGCTCAGGGACATCGTGCTGGCGGCGACGGCGTTCACGGTCGCGCACTCGGCGACCTTCATCCTCGCCGCATTGGGCGTGGTGAGCATCCCCGCGTGGATCGTCGAGGCGGCCATCGCCCTGTCGATCGCCGTCGTCGCGCTCTGGGAGATGCGACGGTTCCGGCGTGCCAGGCTGGCGGATGCGATGGCGGCGGAGGGGACGCTTCGGCCTCTTTCCGGGAAGCCCCAGGGTCCTCTCGACGAGCAGCCGCTCGTCGGGGGCGGCGGGAACGCTGTCGCTGTGCGTGAGCGGATCCTCGCGGCGTCGGCATCCGCACCGGTGGTCGACGGCTTCACCCGAGGGGATCTGCTGCGTATCGGCGTGGTCTTCGCCTTCGGGCTGATGCACGGCGTGGGCTTCGCCGGAGCGCTGGGAATCGACGAGCCGTTCTCGTGGGATCTGCTCGGGGCGCTCCTCGTCTTCAACGTGGGCATCGAGCTGGCGCAGCTTCTGGTGATCGCGGTGGTGTTCCCGCTGTTCGTGCTGCTGCGGCGGCGGCTGCCCTCGGCGGGATTCTGGATCGCCGCGGTCGTCGCCGCCGTCGGGCTGTTCTGGTTCGTCGAGAGGCTGATCGCCGGAGCCTGACCGGAG
>NZ_JAGYWT010000621.1:0-1308 GCF_019279095.1 Microbacterium sp. BF1
CGTGCGGCGGCTCGGCGCAGGGCATCCGCCACCGACCCCGCACCGTCGGCGATGACCTCCGCGTCGGGGCAGTGCCACCCTGCCTCACGCAGCAGCCCCACGGCGATCGGGCCTCCCCGATCCTCGCGTTCTCCGGAGAACGAGCGGTCCGAGACGGTGATCACGAGTGCGGGGAACGGGCCCATGGCTCCCACCATAGGCCCGAGCGGGTGACCGCGCACGGGTCTCAGTTGACCCGGATGAGCGAACGCTGCCAGCCCGACGATCCGTTCGGCGCGATGGGTGCCCGCTCCTGGATCTGCAGGTCGCCGTTCTTGTTCACCGCGCGCACCGCGACATAGTGCGTGCCCGGTGTGGCATCCCACTCCATGAACCACTGCACCCAGGTGTCGTCGTTGATCGGCGCCGACAGGGTGGCCTGAACCCAGTCGCCGTCGTCGATGCTCACCTCCACACGCTCGATGCCGACCGACTGCGCCCAGGCGACTCCGGCGATCGGGATCTTCCCCGCCGCCACCGCCTCGCCGATCTTGGGGGTGTCGACGCGAGAGGCGAACTTGATCGGCGCCTCGGCGCTGTAGCCACGCGGCGTCCAGTACGCCTCATCCTGGGCGAACGTCGTCACCTTGAGCCCCGTGAGCCACTTGGTCGCCGACACGTACCCGTAGAGTCCCGGAACCACCATCCGCACAGGGAAACCGTGCTCGAGCGGGAGCGGTTCACCGTTCATCCCGACGGCGAGAATCGCATCGAGGCTGTCATCGGTGAGTGCCGACAGCGGCGTGCTCGCGGTGTAGCCGTCGACGCTGCGCGAGAGCACCATGTCGGCGCCGGACTTCACACCCGCCTTCTTGAGCACGTCGCGCAACGGCACCCCGAGCCACTTCGCGTTCCCGACGAGCTCGCCGCCGACCTCGTTCGACACGCACGTGAGCGTGATGGCGTACTCGTCGAGGCCCATGTCGAGGATGTCCTGGAAGCTCATCTCCACACGCTGGTCGACCATGCCGTCGATCACCAGACGCCAGGTGTCCGGATCGATCGAGGGAACCGTGAGAGCCGTGTCGACGCGGTAGAAGTCCTTGTTCGGGGTGAACAGCTTGCTGAGCCCGGGGATGTCGAGCTCGGCGCCGTCCGGCACCGTGACCGTCGTGCGGGGGGAGGGCAGCTTGAGCGCGCTACTTTGGCGGGGGCCTGGAAGAACACCCGCGGGTACCAACGGCGCGAGAGCTCCTTGATGCTGGAGACGTCGACGTTGCGGTAGTGCAGCCACTGATCCACCTGCGGCATGTACTTCGCCAGGAACAT
>NZ_JAGYWT010000622.1:0-1308 GCF_019279095.1 Microbacterium sp. BF1
GCCTCGAGCGCTCCCGCCGCGCACAGGCGCTGCTGCGACGAGGAGCACCCCTCGTCGCAGCCGCCGCCGAAGCCGGTTTCGCCGACCAGCCGCATCTCTCGCGCGAGTTCCGAGGGCTGGTCGGCGTCAGTCCCGGTCAGTTCGCGGCGAGCTCCGCATAGAGGTCGACCGAGTTCCCGTCGGGATCGAGAAGCGTCGCGTAGCGCTGACCCCAGTGCGCGTCCCAGGGCTCGACGTGCGCCGTGTATCCGGCGCTCACGAGAGCGGCTAACGCGGCATCGACCTCCGCCGCCGTCCCCTTGTCGAAGGCGAGAGCGATGCGATGCCCACCGGTCGCCGGCACGAAGCCGGGGTCGAAACCACGGATCGTCTCGATCGTGTCCCAGGCGAGGGTCACGCCGTCATCGAGCTTGGCGTCTACGTGCGCAGCGTCGTCCTGGCCCTGCGCGATGTCGACACCCAGGGCGCGGTAGAAGGCGAGGGAGGCCGCCATGTCGTGGGTCACGATGCCGATGAAGCCGAGTTTCAATGTCATGCCCCCACGCTACGACCGGTTCACGGACGCGGTCGTGAACAGAACGGCCACGCTGTCCGGCGCGACCTCAGACTCCGGCGCGCACCGACTCCAGCGACGGGTAGTCGGTGTATCCCTCCGCCGTCCGGCCGTAGAACAGCTCGGGCCGCGGCTCGTTGAGCTCCGCCCCCTGGATCCAGCGCTCGACCAGGTCGGGGTTGGCGATCACAGGTCGGCCGACGGCGACGGCATCCGCCCATCCGTCGGCGACGAGGGACTCGGCCTCATCCTTGGTGGTTTCGGTCGCGAAACCGGTGTTGACGATCAGAGGCGCGCCGCCTGTACGGCGGATGTGCTGCACGAGCTCACCGGCAGGGTGCGCGTTGAGCACGTCGATGAAGGCGAGACCGAGCGGCGCGAGCCCTTCGGCGACGGCGGTGTAGGTGGCGAGGACATCCGCGTCGTCCTCCTCCAGCACGCCCTGGATGTTGTGCTGCGGCGAGAGACGGATGCCGGTGCGGTCGGCGCCGACGGCCGCGGCGACGGCCGCGGTGACCTCGATCGCGAAGCGGGCGCGGTTCTCGGGCGACCCGCCATAGCGGTCGTCACGGATGTTCGACACCGGAGACAGGAACTCGTGCACGAGATAGCCGTTCGCACCGTGCACCTCGACGCCGTCGAACCCGGCCGCGATCGCGTTGCGCGCCGCCTGGGCGAACTGCTCGATCACCTCGGGGATCTCGTCGAGGGTGAGCGCGTGTGCGACGGGGAGGTCTGCCTTGCCCTCGGGCGTG
>NZ_JAGYWT010000623.1:0-1300 GCF_019279095.1 Microbacterium sp. BF1
CCCCTGCAGCGCGGTAACGAGGCTGTCGCGAACAGCATCGGCAGTGCGCTCAATCGGAAGATGGCCGAGGACCACGTAGCGTGTGGTCCTTTCAACGAGTGTCGCGACGGCTGAACCGCTGCCGGCGCCGACGATCAGGTCGCCTTCCCAGTGCCCTGGGATCGTGCGGCCTTCGACGTCGGCGGGGCGCTTTGAGATCGGTGTCATCTCGTCGATGAACCTGCTCGTGCGCGTCTGCGGGTCACGGTGCGGTTTGCGGCGCGAACGACCGCGACGCAGCGAGCCTGCCAACTCGCGTCTCAGCTCTCCATGCGCGTGGACGTAGATCGCCTGGTAGATCGTCTCGCAGCTCACGCGCATCCCCGGGTCATGGGGAAAGTCTCGCTGAAGGCGATGACGGATCTGCTCCGGCGACCATCGTTTCTTGAGCTTGGTGGCGACATAGTCCCGCAGAGGGCCGTCGAGCGCGAGCTTCGCTGCCCGCGGGCGCTCACGCCGCTTCACGGAGACGCGGTGCGCCGTGTGAGGCAGATAGCCGCTCCTGCTGACGGTGTTGCGTCTGACTTCGCGGCTGATCGTCGAAGGCGCCCGGCCCATCATCGCTGCGATCTTCCGGATCGACAGACCCGTCATCATCAGGTCCTTCAGCCGTTCTCGCTCGAGGAGGCTGAGGTAGCGAGCATCGATGATCTGCTCGACACGGGCGAGGGGGACGCGTTCGCCTTGCACCCATGCGGTTCTCGGGTTCTTCACGTTCGCCAGGACCTCCTCAGGCCGGTAGAGCACCACTCTGCCGTCGGGGTAGATCCGGCCCTTCGAGAACACGCGGATGCCCTTGTCCCAGTCCAGTGCCTGGTGAGATTCGACGCCCAACCGTTGGGCGGCCTCACGGCGCGAAACGCCCTCACGTCGAAGCTTGAGGAACTCCTGCCGCTTCGCGTCCGCATAAGCGCCCGTGAAGATCCCCGCCTTATGCGCCCAGGCGTAGCAGGTGACCCGGTTGAAGCCGAGTTCGCGTGCGACCGCCGAGACGTTGCCGCTCACAGCGAGCCGTCTGAAGAACTCCGCCTTGTCCTCCGGGGTGTGCTTGCGCTGCGTGCTCCGCGGCGTCGACAACCCTGCCTGCTTCATCCACCGGTAGCCGCGATCCGGACTCACGCCGACGGCCAGCGCAGCTGCCCGCACCGATCCGCCCCGATCGATCAACGCCAGAAACGCCAACCTCTGCTGCTCGGTGTACTTCCTCGCCGGCATCTCCGCTCCTCGCCGCTGGTGTTGCGACGACTGCTGGAATCCAAGC
>NZ_JAGYWT010000624.1:0-1294 GCF_019279095.1 Microbacterium sp. BF1
GTGGGTGCCGGTGCGGACGGGGTCCCGGATCCGCTGCCCTGCGTCGCCCCCGGGCGGAAGGCCGTGGGCACACCCAGCGACGCGGTGGGTTCGAACGGGACCCATCCGACACCGGGGAACAGCACCTCGGGCCAGGAGTGCAGCCGATCGCTGGTCACCGAGAACACCGACTCGCTGCCGCGCTTCTCGTCGGTGAGCGAGCCGGGGAGATATCCCACGACGATGCGCACCTGCATGCCGAGGCTCTCCGCCATCAGTGCGAACGCCCCCGCGAAATGCACGCAATACCCGGATCGCGCGTCGAGGAACTCCGCGACGGCTTCTGCCCCCGTGCCGTCGAAGCCCTCCTCCACCGGGGTCTCCAGCGAGTAGGCGAACTGCGAACGGAACCAGTTCTGCAGCGCGATGAGCCGGTCGTAGTCGGTGCTCGCGGCTGCGGTCACCTCGGTGGCCAGCTCGCCGATGATGCCGGGCAGCTCGACCGGTTCGGCGTCGGGATCGACGACGGGAGCGGCGGCATCGATGGCCCGGATCTGCTCGAGCGTGGGGAGGAGTCGCGACGAGGTGACCGTGTAGTCGTTCCCGACGGCATCGGCGCCGCGGGAGTACAGCGTGCGGTTCTCGGGGGCGATCCGCCATGCGTTGCTGAGACCCTGCACGGTGGTGGCGGGGTAGGGCACGGGGAGCCAGGAACTCGACATCCGCAGCACGCGGATGGAGGTGGTCTGCTCCTCCGTCGTGATGTCCTCGCCCCATTCCGGGGGACCGAATCCGTCGTCCTGCGACTGCAGATCCCCGTCGTCGGGTTGCCAGACGCGTCCGTCGAACCGCGAGAGCGTCGTCAGGCGCAGATACGGCGCGGTCTCGCCTTTCGCCGCCACGGTCAGGACCTCAACCGGATTGGGCTGGCGCAGATCGTCACCCAGACGCAGCGATGCATCGACCGTGACCCCGACGCCGGTGCCGGCGAGGCTGGTGCTGACAGGAAGCATCGGGGCGACGGCGATGGTCGTCGCCATCGCGGCGGCCCCGATCGCGACGGCGACCGATGCGGAGGAGCGGCGTGGGGATTCCGGATGTCTGCGCGCCGTGTGGCGGAAGACGAGGAGGGCGACCGCACCGAAGAGCACGAACCAGACGACGTTCGTCTCGCCGAGGGTGACGATCATCGGCACAGCGCCGACGGCCCCGGTCAGCAGCACCGCCAATACGGCGGAACGGTGGGTGACGAGGTGGTCCAGGAGTATCGCGACCACCGCGAAGCCGATGCACATGGCGGCCGCGAGCCCGGGGG
>NZ_JAGYWT010000625.1:0-1293 GCF_019279095.1 Microbacterium sp. BF1
CCCTCGCCGAGACCACCGGCCTCGCCCCCAGCTACCTCGAGCAGCTCTACGCCTTCGGCGCCGTCGACCGCTCCCCCACCAGGGTCGTGTCGATCGTGTACTGGGCGCTGCTGCGACAGGACGACGTGACGGCGCAGAGCGCAGCACATCGCGCATCCGGCGCCGCCCCCGAGAACGTGAAGTGGTTCGACGTCGACGAGCTGCCGCAGCTGGCCTTCGATCACACCGAGATCGTCGAGTACGCACTGTGGCGACTGCGCAACAAGGTCGGATACAGCCGCGTCGCGCAGGGATTCCTGCCCGCGGAGTTCACGCTCGCCGAGCTGCGGGAGGCCTATGAGGCGATCCTCGACCGCACCCTCGATCCCGCCAACTTCCGCCGCCAGGTGGAGGCAGCGGGCAACCTGCTCCCCACCGACCGGTTCCGCACCGGAAGCCACCGCCCCGCGCGTCTGTATCGCGACAACACCGATGTCGAGCTGGCCGATCGTGGCCCGCTCGGTCCCGAAGAAACGAGCACCCGATGAGCATCACCTTCGTACCCGCTCCTGCTGTCCCGCCCCTGGACGCCTCGGTCGACCATGCGATCCAGGCCATCGTCAGCGGAGCGTCGACCGATGCCACGTGCGCCACCGATCTCGCAGCCGGCCCCTGGGATTTCGACGCACGACCGGGCTACGGACCGGGCTCGTCGATGGGGGATGTGATCCCGACCGGAGCCCCTCGACAGGGCGAACTGCCCGTCGAGTACCGCGAAGCCTCGGAGGAAGAACTCGACGGGCGGATCCGGGCGGCGAAGGCCACCCTCGGCGACAGGGTCGTGATCCTCGGCCACTTCTACCAGCGGGAGGAGGTCGTGCAGCACGCGGACTACGTCGGGGACTCCTTCCAGCTTGCGACTGCAGCCAAGGGACGCTCCGACGCCGAGGCCATCGTGTTCTGTGGAGTGCACTTCATGGCCGAGACCGCCGACCTGCTCTCACAGCCCGACCAGGCGGTGATCCTTCCCAACCTCGCCGCCGGCTGCTCGATGGCCGACATGGCCGACATCGACCAGGTCGAGGAGTGCTGGGAGCAGCTCGAAGAGGTGCTCGGCGACCTCGACGCCGTAGACGCCGACGGGCGTGTGCCCGTGATCCCCGTGACCTACATGAACTCCTCCGCATGCGCGATCCTGGAGACGCTGACGGTGGAGTGCGGTTTCACACTCCCACACATCAGCCGACTGACGAGGGTCGCTCTGGACGACCTGACGACGGCGCTCGACGATCCCGGAGCTCTCGAGAGCGAGGG
>NZ_JAGYWT010000626.1:0-1288 GCF_019279095.1 Microbacterium sp. BF1
CGCTGCACACCGGCTCGGACCTGCTCACCGACAAGCAGAGCGACAGGCTACGCGCGCTGTTCGTTGATGACGCTCACGTCGAGGTCGAGGCGACCTGGGGTGTCTACCATGAAAAGTCCTGGCAAGCATCGGGTACTCACCGGGGGTTAGGAAAAAGTATCCACGACTAACTAATTACCTGCAAGTTCCTCTCACAATCGTCATGCGGCCGTAACATCAGGCTCCCCCGGTAGGCTCCCCGGATGGTTCGCCGCACCCCTGACAAGGACCGTTCGACGGTCGCCCGCCACGCGACGCTCCCCTCCCCCGGGCCTGCCAGAGGATTCCTCAAGATCGCCGGGATCACGCTGGGTGTCGTGCTGGTCTCCGCGATCGCTGTCGCCGCGTTCGTCGTGACCGACTACTTCAACCGCTTCAACGAGGGCGCCGTCACGCTGGAAGACGCTCCCGAGGTCGAACCCCCCTCCATCAGCGCCTTCCCCGGCGAGTTCAGCGTGCTGCTTATCGGCACCGACGAGTGCGGCGAAGTGTCGACGGGCCTGCTGGGCGAGCGCTGCTCGGAAGCGGACGGCGGGATCCTCAACGACGTGAACCTGCTCGTGCATGTGTCGGCGGAACCGCGCAAGGTCACCGTGATCTCGTTCCCCCGCGACCTGATGCTCGAGACCCCCGAGTGCACCCTGCCCGACGGCTCCGTCGCCTCGGCGACGCGCAAGACCCAGATCAACTCGATCTTCCAGCGGGCGGGCATCTCATGCGTGGCGAAGACCATCACCGACCTCACCGGCGTGGAGATCCCCTTCGCCGCCAAGATCGACTTCGACGGGGTGATCGACGTCACCGACGCCATCGGCGGGGTCGAGGTGTGCATCGGTGGCGAGGGCATCCGCGACGACCAGACGGCCATCGACTGGGAGCCGGGACCGCGCACGGTCTCGGGCTACGAGGCGCTCCAGTTCATCCGCACGCGGCACGGCGTCGGCGACGAGAGCGACATGGCACGGGTGTCGAACCAGCAGCAGTACATGTCTCGTCTGGTGAAGAAGATCATGAGCGACGAGGTGCTCTCCGACCCGGGCAAGGTGCTGGGGCTCGCGAACACCGTCGTAGACAACATCGACCCGAGCGACAAGCTGGCCAACCCGGTCCGGCTCGCCCAGCTCCGCCGGCACCGCGCGGTGGAAGCCAGGCAGTGGAGGTCCTTCGCGGCATCCATCTCTCAGCATGAGCACTCATCGCTCGGAGGTCTGGAGGATGCCTTGACGCGTGTCGATGCCGAGCGCGAGGT
>NZ_JAGYWT010000627.1:0-1280 GCF_019279095.1 Microbacterium sp. BF1
GGGCGTGAGGAACGAACTGGTGACAGTTTCGGTTTAGGCCGCGAGTGTGAGCGGCTCGGTTAGCTTGGCTTCGAACTCGATGGGCGTCAACCCGCCGAGGGTGTCCTGGGCTCGCTGGCGGTGATACTTCCGCTCGATCCAGACGACGATGGCGAGGCGAAGCTCCTGCCGCGTCGCCCACCGCTGCTGGTTGAGGACGTTCGTCTGCAACAGTGACCAGAAGCTCTCCATCGCCGCGTTGTCCCCGGCCGCGCCGACGCGCCCCATCGATCCGACCATGTCGTGACGGCGCAGCTCGCGGGCCATCGCCCTGCTCCGGAACTGGCTGCCCCTGTCCGCGTGCAGGATGCAGCCGGCCACCTCACCGCGGCGGGTGACGGCGTTGCGCACGGCATCGACGGCGAGCTTCGCTGTCATCCGATCCGAGATCGAGTAGCCGACGATCCGGTTCGAGAACACGTCCTTGATCGCGCAGCAGTAGAGCTTGCCTTCGCTCGTCCAATGTTCCGTGATGTCCGTGAGCCAGAGCCTGTTCGGCGCATTGGCACGGAATACCCGTTGCACGTGGTCGTCGAACACGGGAGGGCCGGCCTTCTTGCCCTTGCCCCGCCGGCGGCGTTGCGCGGACGAGAGGATCCCGGCCTGCGAGCACAGCTTCCACGCCGTCCGGCGACTCATCCGCCAGCCAGCCCGGCGCGCCTCGTCGGCCAGGTATCGGTAGCCGAACGTCGGGTCCTCGTGGTGCGCATCGTGCAGCGCATTGATCCGATAGGCGCGGAGCACATCCGCGTCCCGGATCGGGTCGCCTCTCCACCGGTAGTAGGGCTGGCGGGCGAGCTTAAGGACCCGGCACGACACCGACACGGGGATCCCCGCGTCGGCGAGCTCAGCAACGAGCGGGTATGTCATTTTGGGGAGCCACCGAGGCGCAGGTTCGCCTGCGACAGATACGCCGCCGCTCGCCTGAGGACCTCGTTCTCCTGCTCGAGCAACCGGATCCGCTTCTTCAACTCCCGCGCCTCCGCTGCGTCTGCAGCGGTCTGACCAGGACGGTTGCCGTATTCGACGTCGGCCTGACGGAGCCAGTTCTGCAACGTCGCTTCGCTGATGCCGAAGTCAGTGGCGATCTGCTTGATGGTGACGCCGCTCTCGCGGCTACGAGCGACCGCGACAACGTCCTCGCGGAACTCTCTGGGATAGGGACCAGGCATGATGACATCCTCCCCGCCAGCGCCTCCCGGCACTAACGATCAGTTGTCACCAATTCCTTCCTCACGCCC
>NZ_JAGYWT010000628.1:0-1279 GCF_019279095.1 Microbacterium sp. BF1
GGGAGTAATCGTCTTCGTGGCGGCCGTCGAGGCCGTGCATGCGGATCAGCGGACGGGTGCGCTTGGCGAGCCACTGTCGGTACCCCTTCGGGGCCTCGGCCGACGCTCCCGGGTACAGCCCGCGGTAAGACGACACCAGGTCGGGTCGCGCCTCGCCGAGCCACTCGAAGAACCACGGCTTCACTCCCGGACGAAGGTGCAGCGCTCCGTAGATGACGGCGCGCGCCCCGGCCTCCTTGATGCGCACGAGGGCACTGTCGATCGCGGCGAGCGAGTCGGTCATGTGCGGCATGATCGGCATGAGGAACACGGTCACCGGGAACCCGGCATCCGCCAGCGCCCGCACGGTGTCGAGTCGCGCCTGAGTCGTCGGAGCCCCGGGCTCGATCGCCTTCTGCAGGTCGTCGTCGTACATCGCGATCGACATCTGCACATCGATCGGCACCCGCTTCGCGGCCTTCACGAGCAGCGGGATGTCCCGGCGGATCAGCGTCCCTTTCGTGAGGATCGAGATCGGGGTGCCGGACGCGGCGAGGGTCTCGATGATGCCAGGCATGAGCTTGTACCTGCCCTCGGCCCGCTGGTACGGGTCGGTGTTGGTGCCGAGGGCGACGGTCTCGTGCTCCCAGCTGCCGCGTCGCAGCTCCTTCTCGAGCACCTCCACCACGTTGACCTTGACGACGATCTGCGAGTCGAAGTCGGCCCCGCCGTCGAGGTCGAGGTACTCGTGGGTTCCGCGGGCGAAGCAATACACGCAGGCATGCGAACACCCCCGATAGGGGTTGATCGTCCAGGCGAAGGGCATGCGCGAGGCGCCGGGCACATGATTCAGCGCCGACTTCGACAGCACCTCGTGGAACGTCAT
The DNA here is from genome assembly GCF_019279095.1 of Microbacterium sp. BF1. Lineage (NCBI taxonomy): Bacteria > Bacillati > Actinomycetota > Actinomycetes > Micrococcales > Microbacteriaceae > Microbacterium > Microbacterium sp. BF1. Next base: position 866 of record NZ_JAGYWT010000628.1, read on the forward strand.
CCCGGCGAACTCGGGAGTCGTGACGGAGCGCAGGACGCTCGATCGGTCTTCGAGGCCGGGCAGCGCCGCTGCATCCGTCTCTCCGAGCTTCTGTCCCTGCCACCTCATTCGACAATTCGAACAGAAAGACGATGTTAACGCAAGCGACTCTGCAACCTATCTTCGAATGAGAGGATGGATCAATGCCCTTCCTGCCGCACCCTCAGCATGCGGCACCGCGGTCCCCGATCCGCGGACCTGCATTGCCGATCGGTGTCGCCGTGACCGCGATCGGGGTCCTGTTGTCGATCGGTTCCGGTCCGGTGCCGTCCTCCGGCGACATGTACACGCCCTGGCCGGGAACGGTGAGCGTCTTGCCGCCTTCCGACACGGACGCACCCTCCGGCTGCCCGTCGACCGGGAACACGACGCTCG
>NZ_JAGYWT010000629.1:0-1275 GCF_019279095.1 Microbacterium sp. BF1
GCGCTCAACCGCTCGACGCGATCACACCCGTAGTCGTCGGCGCAGGCGGGGCGACCAGTGAGGTGCGCTGCAGCGGCGGAGATGATGCCCGTGGGCGGGAGTTCCGCGAACGATGCGGTGTGGTCGAGGATGCGCCGATCGCAGTGCCGATCGGTGGAGGCATCTGTCTCCGAGGCCCACGACCGCTGACCCAGGCGGCGGCGAGGGCCCTGATCGTGCAGCTGTGTCTGCGCTTCAGCGCCGCACAACTGTCCCTGGTCGGCGCAGATCCGGGCGGTGCCGCCCTCTCCGCCTACGGGTTCGAGAGTCTCCCGCATACGCGACGTGGGCATCGAGGCGGCTTCCGGGTGGGGGTCGGCTCCACCGCTGAGGGACGGCCGCAGGCGGATGCGATGATCTGGCTGGCCTCGGTCGAAGAGGACGTGCCAGAGGGCATCACGACGGTCATCGACATCATCGAACCGCGACGGGGGACGTTGCGCACCCCGAACGGCTTGATCGCCATCGCTGTCGAGTGCTTGTCGTTCGCGCAGGCAGGCGCCGTGGGTGCAGAGCTCGCGCATCGGGGCGACGAGGTCGATGTGCTCCCCGACGCGGCGTCGCTCTCCGAGCTCGCACAGCCTCAGGACGCAGACGGATTGGCCGCGACGATCGGTCGCGGTGAGAGGGGGAGCATCACGGTCGACATCGTCGGCGACGGGCCGCACGCGATCGTGACCGGTATGACGGGGACGGGCAAGAGCGAGCTGCTCGTCAGCTGGGTCACAGCCATCGCATCGGTGAACGGACCGGATCGCGTGACCTTCGTGCTCGCCGACTTCAAGGGCGGCACCGCATTCGAGCCGTTGCGCGCGCTGCGGCAGGTGGTCGCCGTCATCACCGACCTCGACGAGGAGGGCGCCAGGCGCGGCGTCTCCAGCCTCACGGCGGAGCTGCGGCGGCGAGAGGCGGTGCTGGCCGCTGCGGGAGTTCGTGATGTGCGTGATGTCTCGATGCCGCGGCTGGTCATCGTGGTCGACGAGTTCGCGGCCCTGCTGTCAGAACACCCCGACCTGGGCGCGGTGTTCACCGACATCGCAGCCCGCGGCCGCGCGCTCGGCATGCATCTCATCATCGGCACGCAGCGTGCGTCCGGGGTCATCAGAGACGCACTGGCCGCGAACTGCCCCCTTCGCATCAGTCTGCGGGTCGGAGACGTCGCAGACAGCCGACTCATGATCGGCACGGACGCGGCCGCGATGCTGGCGGGCGACGCGAGCGCGCGCGGGCACGGGC
>NZ_JAGYWT010000063.1:0-8572 GCF_019279095.1 Microbacterium sp. BF1
CTCGCGTACGACAGGCCGGTCTGCTCCTCGACCGGGAGCGCGTCCATGTCGGCCCGAACCCACACGACCGGACCCTCGCCGTTTCGCAGCACGCCGACGACGCCGGTGACTCCAACGCCCTCTTCGACCTCGAGGCCCAGGTCGCGCAGATGCTGGGCGGCGATGCCGGCGGTGCGCGTCTCCTGGAACGAGAGCTCGGGGTGCTGGTGCAGGTCGATGTAGAGCGCTTCGAGATCGATCGTCATGGCCCGAGCCTAGCCCTGCGAGCGGCTCGTGCCGAGGGTGCGCGATCGACGGATCAGGCGGGGTGCACGTAGGTCGGCAGTTGCGGCCCCGGGCGCAGCACGGCGTTCACGATCGCCTGGATCGCGAACTCGCTCGTCTCCCCGAGCTCGACGGTCCCGGGGTGCAGGAGCCACTGCAGCTGCAGGCCGTCCATCACCGCGAGGATCGCGGCGGAGGCTGCGGCGATGGTGTCCGGATCGCGCACGCCCTCCTGGGCGCACAGCTCGTGGAATGCGGCGGTGACTTCTCGACGCAGGGTCGTGTACCGCTCCTCGAAGTAGTCCCTGGCGGGGTGGTCGTCGGTCACGGACTCGGCGGAGAGCACCGTGTACGCCTGCACGATGCCGGGCCGTTTCTCGTTCGCGAATGCCGTGCGCACCAGGTGCAGGAACAGCTCGGGTCCGCCGGGGATGTGCTTCTCGGCGAGCTCCGCGACGTCGGCCTGATCGCGGTAGGCGAGCACCTCGAGCAACAGCTTCTGCTTCGAGCCGAAGTGGTGGAGGACGCCCGCATGCGTGATGCCGACCTGCTCAGCCACATCGGCCAGGGTGCCGTTGGTGGACCCCTTGTTGCCGAAGATCTCCACGGCCGCCTTGAGGATCTGCTCGCGCTTCGCGAGGGTCGCCGGGCGCACGCGCACGGTCTGGTCGCTGTCTGACACCGCGGCCTCCTCTCCATCGTCGGATTGTGCTTGCGATCAAACTTACTACTCGGTAACCTCACGGAAGCTTACTTTCTCGACAGTAAGCAAATCACGACAGTCGGCGGACTCCCCGTCCTCCGGCGACGCCGCACAAAGACCCGTGCCCCTAGGAGAAGCAATGAAGCTCAGAAAGTCTCTGATCGCCGTGACCGCGATCACCGCCCTCGGCGTATCGGCCCTCGCCGGTTGCTCGACAGGCGGTGGATCCGACGAGGGTGCCGGCTCCGCATCCCTCACCATCGCCAAGCCAGACGGCGCGATCACCACCGAGTCGGGGGTCAGTCCTGCAGGCGCTGGGGGCCGGCGCCCTGCGTGCCCAGGGCGTCGTCGGGGTTGAGCAGGCCGCACGCCTTCATCGACAGGCAGCCGCAGCCGATGCATCCGGTGAGTTCGCGTTCGAGTCGTTCGATGCCCTCACGGCGCTTCTCGAGTTCGCGCTTCCAGCGCCTCGAGGCCCGCTGCCAGTCGGCGTGGCTCGGAGTCTCGGTCAGGGGCACGTCGGCGAAAGCCGTCTGCACGTCGGACAGCGGGATGCCCAGGCGCTTGGCGACCGTGATGAGCGAGACGCGGCGCAGCATGTGCCGGGCGTAGCGGCGCTGGTTCCCGGGAGTGCGGGTCGAGGCGATGAGACCGAGCGACTCGTAGAAGTGCAGAGCGGAAGCGGCGACTCCGGTGCGCCTGGTCATCTCACCGATCGTCAGCGGCGCGTCGGGTGCGTGCGGACTCATCCCGGTGCCTTCCTCGATTTGACCTCAAGTATACTTGAGGTTTTACGGTTGTCAGGTGGCCCTGATACGGGCCGAACGACCGAACGAGGACAGCGTGACCCGAACGAAGACTCCGCGATGACCTATGTGATCGCTCTGCCGTGCGTCGATGTGAAGGACAAGGCCTGCATCGACGAGTGTCCCGTCGACTGCATCTACGAGGGCGAGCGGTCGCTCTACATCCACCCGGATGAGTGCGTGGACTGCGGTGCCTGCGAGCCGGTCTGCCCCGTCGAGGCCATCTACTACGAAGACGATCTGCCCGACGAGTGGCAAGCTCCGACTCCGGGCACGCCCGCGCAGGAACGCGCCAAGGATGCGCAGTACCTGCAGGACAGAAAGCAGCTCGAACAGCGCCGCACAACGAGTCCCGAGATCCGCCGGCCTCGAACGCCAACGCGAAGCATAGAGCGATAGTCCGAAACCCACTGCCCCTGAGGTTGTGAGTTGCGGAGCCTAGAGGATGTTGATCGTGACCGTGGCTTCTGCCAGAGTCCGACACGACCGCTACGAGGCGCAGAAAGCCCGTGTGCGGTTCGTGCCCACAGAAAGACCGGAGGATGATCAGTGAGTCATATAGGTGTGTTCAGCGCAGCCGCTCCCGAGGCAGCTCCCGAGGCGGGGGCCGTTTTCGCGTTCGTGATCATTCTTCTAACCGTTGCCGCGTCGTTCTTCATCGTCGTTATCCACGTGTGTGTCGCCGCCGTGCTGAGGCCGCCCCGTCCTCTCGCAGAGACTTCGGTTCTCGGCCGACACATCGTCGGACTCGCCAAGATCGTGCTGGGATTCCTTGGATTCTTCGGGGGGCTGCTGCTGACAACGATCATCGCCATGGGGAACGATCACTGGGGGTCTTCTGCCGGGCTATTTGACCTCATGGATCAGCTCTGGGGTATGTTCCTTGTGCTCATCGCTTTCGTTGCCTACGGCTACTGGTTGTGGATCGCGTTGGACCTGATCCGGCTCGGTGAAGCACGGCGTCTCTCTGCCGTCGAGTGGTGGTACAGGACGTGGCTGCATCGTCGTGTCGGCGTGCGCTGGGTGGAACGCGCGGCGCGTGCAACAGCCCAGGCCGTCGTCGGCGGCCCCTGGTGGGCGCTCCTGTTGACGTTCTACGCGGCTCCGCTGATTCTCATCGTCGCAGTGATGGAACTCGTGCGGATGCTGACCAGGACGTTCCTTCCCTGATCTGTCGGAACCCCACACGAACCCGGTTGCACCGCGGCGAGCTCGCAGCTGCCGGCGTGTGGAGTCGCGACAACGATCCGCTGAGTCTGGCCCCTGCAAGCTCGGGATTCCGCACCAAGTGCTCTGGACTAAGCCGTAGCTCGTAGAGGCGGAAGCGATTGCCTGGACGCGGCGAGCCTGAGCGAGCTCAGCAGCGCAGCAAGTTCTTTATCGTTCGGTTCGAGAACGGTAACCAGCCGAAGGAACGTGTCGAGCATCACTCCGTTGGAGCCTCGGCTCAATCCGGCTCGCTCAAGTCGCCCATACGTCGGGACGGCGATTCCTGCGCAAAGCGCCAAGGTTTCTTGGGATATCCGGGTCTTCCCAGATGACGGTGTAGGTCGGCCGGGCGCGTCGGTCCGCAGATAGACGTCGAGGTCTCCCGACGATGGAGGTTCCTACGCCATCCATCGGAAAGACCTCGACGTGCCCGACGCTACCCCGCCGGCCGGCTTCGGCCGCCCTGACCTAACCGGCTTCGCTCGACTCGACGGCCTCGGTCTGAGCGTGATCGGGCAACGACTTGAACCGGATCGTGCGGTCCTCGCGTGCCGCGTGGTGGAACCAGATCAGTGGTGCCGACGGTGCGGCAGCGAAGGCGCCGCTCGTGACACCGTGATCCGGCGGTTGGCCCACGAGCCGCTGGGCTGGCGACCGACCGTGCTGGAAGTTGTAGTGCGCCGCTACCGCTGTGCAGACTGCGGACACGTGTGGCGCCAAGACACCAGCGCCGCGGCGGAGCCACGCGCGAAGCTCTCGCGAACCGGGCTGCGGTGGGCGCTGGAAGGGATCGTGGTCGCACACCTCACCGTCGCCCGTGTCGCCGAGGGACTCGGGGTCGCGTGGGACACCGCCAACAACGCGGTCCTGGCCGAAGGCAAGCGGCTGCTGATCAACGACCCCACGCGGTTCGAGGGCGTGAAGGTGATTGGCGTCGATGAGCACGTCTGGCGCCACACCAGGCGTGGCGACAAGTACGTCACCGTGATCATCGACCTCACCCCGGTCCGCGATGGCGCCGGCCCAGCAAGGCTGCTGGACATGGTCGAGGGCCGGTCGAAGGCGGCGTTCAAGACCTGGCTCGCCGACCGCGACGACGCCTTCCGTGACGCGGTCGAAGTGGTCGCGATGGACGGCTTCACCGGGTTCAAGACCGCCGCTGCGGAGGAGATCCCGGACGCGGTCACGGTGATGGATCCCTTCCACGTCGTGCGCCTGGCCGGTGACGCCCTCGACAGGTGCCGGCGCCGGGTCCAACTCGCGATCCACGGGCACCGTGGGTTCAGGGACGATCCGCTCTACAAGTCGCGGCGCACGCTGCACACCGGCTCGGACCTGCTCACCGACAAGCAGAGCGACAGGCTACGCGCGCTGTTCGTTGATGACGCTCACGTCGAGGTCGAGGCGACCTGGGGTGTCTACCAGCGGATGATCGCCGCCTATCGCCACGGGGACCGGCAACGTGGCCGCGAGCTCATGGAGAAGCTGATCACCGACCTCAGCGCCGGCGTCCCCAAGGTGCTCACCGAGCTCACCACCCTGGGCCGGACCCTGAAGAAGCGAGCCGCCGACGTGCTCGCCTACTTCGAACGACCCGGCACCAGCAACGGGCCGACCGAGGCACTCAACGGACGGCTCGAACACCTGCGCGGCTCCGCACTCGGGTTCCGCAACCTGACCAACTACATCGCCCGAAGCCTGCTCGAGACCGGCGGCTTCAGACCCCAACTCCTACACCCCCGATTGGGATGAGCCGGATATCCCGCGAGCGGTGCGGGTGCTGTACAGCCAGGTCGACACGATCTCTACTGGCGTCAGAGTCGGAACTCCCATGTATTACTCCCTGACCTTCCTCGCCAACCCCCCGGTTGGCTGGTGAACCGAAAGTACAGTAAACGCCCGCAAAAAAATAGATAATCTATACGCTTGACTTAATGTTGTGGATGTGATTCACGACCCCCGAAACGCCTTCGCGCGCGATGAAAATAGTCGTTCTGCCGCGGCTCTGCAAGGCTCTCGATGATCTTTAATCTCTCCCTGCCACCGCCCATGCTTGGTGGCGACCTGGCTCGGGTCGCTCACGGAGAGGCGAAGCATGATCAAACAGAAGCCGCTGTCGGTAGAAGCTCGAGACAACGTGCGGAGGACACGGAAAAGTCGACGGCGTCGCGGAATTATCAGTGCGATCGGCGCACTAACGATGTTGGGAAGCGTCCTGTTCGGCGGCGCATCCGCCAATGCGGCTCTTTCGTCCAGCATGTGCGACTTCGCCGTCTTCGTAGGCGTGCGCGGAACTGGCGCCCCTGCGGGTTCGAACCTGGTGCATAACGGCCGGGTCTGGACGAACGGTGGTCTCGGCGATCAGGTGGCCCCGATCCGCAGCGCGTTGATCAACGTGCCGGACATGCCCTTTTACTTCCTCAGCCTCGCCTACCCGGCGACTGCAGCTCTTAGCCCCAGCATCGAGGATGGCAGGCTCAAGCTCATCGCGGAGTTGAACTACATCAATCAGACGTGTCCGTACGCGCCGATCATCCTGGCGGGTCACTCACAGGGTGCCCAGGTGATTAGCAAGGTGCTCACAGGGGCCGCTACGTCCCCTCTTGGTGCGCCGTTCAACCTGACCCCGGCCGCGAAGGCGAACATCCGTGCCGTCGTGCTGTACGGCGATCCGTTCTACGAATCAGGAAAATTGACGAACTACCCGAACAGGCCGAAGAACGGTCTGCTCAGCACAATTCCTTACACCCAAAAGAACTCGTTGGCGACCTACAACTACTTGGGTTGGCCGGCTGGTAGTAACAGCCAGCAGACCGTCTACAAGGTCCGGGAGTTCTGCAACATAGGCGACTTCTTCTGCCAATCGAACCCGGGCGACAGCAGCTACGCTATCCACAACTCGTACGCGCAATACGCGAACTCGGTCGCCGGCTGGATCACCTACGAGTTGACGGACCCAATCTAGGCCCTAGGAGCATGATGAACGACCAGCGCAACGCACAATCGCAGCTCGGTGACAACCTGGCGTGGGTGAGTCTCTTCGTCGCGACCGTGTCTGCGTTGGTCGTTCTGGCCCGGACCCTTGAGATCGCCGGCTGCTCCGACCAATGCGATTACCTGACGTTGGAGACCGTGACCCGCGGATTCTGGATGTCCGCCTTGATCATCTTCATCGTCACCACAGGCGCGTACTTCTTCACAAGATCTCGACTCCGTTTGGCCTGGCTCCTCCCGGCGGCCGGCATCACGATCACGCTGATTGCCCTACTCGTTACGAATCTCGTGATGAACGGCGCGCTGAACGTCGGGTAGTCACGGATTCTGACACCTGCAAGCTCTATGTGCCCGTGGCGATCGCCACGGGCACATGTGCGTGTTCCGCAGCGGCCGCGATCGCTGACACGTAGGTGTCAAAACGGCGGCCGCGGGGAGTCGGTGCAGAAGACGAAAAGACATAACAACTATTATCGGTTAATCATCATTAACTGATTTCTCGGCGCGGCGCTTGGCTTCGTTCTTTGCGTGGCGCTCCCAGTACCTTTCGCTGAGCTGCAGCTCATCATTGATCTCGAGCTGCCTCGCACTTCGGCGGAGAAAGTTGCGGTACTGCGTGTTGGTGATGAGGTACGAGTAGGCACGCGCGCTCCAGACCATCGAGGCTGCAGTGAAAAATGCCAGCACGTCCGTTGGGAACGACTGATTGGGCGTCGGCCGAAACGCGGGGATCCCCGCGTCCGGGCTATCGGGAGCGAAGTCGAGGTCGGCCACCCGTGGGCTCGCGTGGCTGAGGCCCGAGAGTACGCGGTAGTAGATGTAGGCGTCTTTGCCGGCTGGCTTCAGGTCCAGGCAGATCTCACCGAATCGGTGGGCATCGTCGTAGGAACCACCGAATGGAGTGGGGTCCGTGTCGGTGATCTCGGGAGCGCCGTCTCGAAAGACACGCGTGGTGGCCTCCATTGCGTCCTTCTGAAGAGATGAACGCGACCGCGAGTATGAGTGCAGAAACGCGCGGATCCCGTGGTCGTCAGTGCTTTGGACCAACCAGGCAGCGGTGAGTGAGCATTCAAAAACGAGCCTGACTAGCGGGACTGCGGCAGATATGTGCCCGTGCTCGAGGAGCAGCATGATTGCCGGCGATGTGTCGTGAACATGCCGCGAAAGGCCGATAATTGCGGTGATTCGTGCGGCGTCTGCTCCTGTGAAGCGTTGCCCCCGACGTGACTTCGGCTGACGAAAAGCCCGAACCTCAGAGACAGCATCCCACTCGCTCTGAAGCTCAGCGATGAGTGAGCGCGTCTGTTCCTCGCTCATGGCCATCCGCCCAACCTAGCGTGGCACGGAGGCCTCGGAACCTCTGCGCCTTGCACGTGCAGCGTGGGTAGGCTCATCGTTGAAGCTCGACCGACTTCTCCTGCTCAATGTGATCGAGTGCTGTCTCCACCAGCGGATCCATGAGAAGCGTATCGATCTCGCTCCAGCGGCGCATCCAACCCTCGAGGTCGGCGTCGAGGTAGCCGATGAATGAGCGCGCATCTTCCAAGACCAGGTGGGGCGCACGACGCAGCTGTACCCCTGGAGTGCCGAGACCAGGTTGCGGAAACCCGAAGACGATCGGCTCACAGTGATTGATCCGATTCCTCGCCCAGTTCAGGCTCATCGCGGAACGATGGAGTGACTTCCGGTCGATGCCGGGGAACGCATCTTGGAGAGCCGGCGCCCAGATGTTCCTATCGAATCTCGCCTTGGTCCCATCTTCCTTGCGGTCACCTTTGCCAAGTAGCGACACCCACTTGCCCAGCATCAACTGCGCGACAACTTTCCCGGGTGGCGCCTTCTCCCCCACCTTCTCCAGCGCCTCATCAATCTTCTCGGTGAGATCCACGTCGAAGAGCTCACGTTGGCTGAGATACCAATGGTCATCGAATGAGCTGCTCAGAGCACGGTGAACCCGCTCGCGCAACGCAACCTCCACCATCCTGACTGTCGCATGCAGGTGCGATGCGATCTGGGAGTCCAGGAGATAGAGTGCGATCGCGCCGCGGTCGCCGGCTACCGCAGCCCGGAATCGCCGGAGTCGTTGAGGTGCGAGACTGTCGATGAGCGCGCGTTGCTCTACCAGCGTGGGTTGAGGGATCACACGCAGAACGCTACACTGGAGTCATATTCCCCCGGCCTTGAGCTGAGTATGGGTTTCGGAAGCCGCCGTAGTTCTTAGTACACGGCGGCTTCACCCGTTTCATGGCCTATCCAACTGTCGAGCTGCCGACCACAGCCTTATACAAAGAACTAGGACCCCGCGATGCGAGGTCCTAGGCGTGCAGCGTTCCGATAGCCGACCCGCCGCTGTCTCGCTCGTATTGTAAGAGGAGGCGGGGCTAGTTGTGATGTCCAGGGAGGTTGTTGAGTCTGCTGATGGGTGGGGCTCCGACGGCGGAGTGGTGCCTGTGGTGATTGTAGAAGTGCATCCAGGCGGGTAGTGCTGCTCGCCGTTCGGTCTCTGATTCGTAGAAGCGTGCGTAGGCCCATCCGTCGGCGAGGGTGCGGTGGAATCGCTCGATCTTCCCGTTCGTTTGCGGGCGGTAAGGTCGGG
>NZ_JAGYWT010000630.1:0-1250 GCF_019279095.1 Microbacterium sp. BF1
CAGCCCGGCCCCGCGCTGCGGCAGCCCGTGGAGCTCGTGGACGATGCGCGTCGCAGGATTCCGACCACGCTCGTGTGCTGCTCGATCTCGGGCACACAGGTGCGGGAACTGGCGCAGGCGGGTCATCCCATGTTCGCCGAAGTCGCGGAGCTCGACCACCTCGACGTCGTCGACCTGCCGACGGGGCACTGGCCGATGTGGAGTCGTCCCGGCGACCTCGCGGAGCTGATCCGTGCGGTCGCGTCCTCCAGCGACTGAACCCTGCGCCGTGCGGGCCTCAAGCCCGCACGGATGTCGGGAGAATGCACGGAAGTCGGGAGGATCCGGCAGATCCGTACGGGATCCGCGGGAACCTCCCGACATCCGTGCGGCGATCACCGCACCTCAGGGGCGCGCGAGGGGTTACTCCCTGTCGGCCGCCACCTCGAAGATGTCCGTCGTCTCCTCGGCGGAGGCGGCACGGCGTTCCTCACGGCGGGCCCGTCGCTCGGCACGCTTGGCGATCCGGCGATCCCGGCTGCGCTCCACGAGCGTGTACAGGACCGGCACCAGCACCAGGGTGAGCAGCGTCGATGAGACCAGTCCGCCGATCACCACGATCGCCAACGGCTTCGAGATGAACACGCCACCACCGGTCAGGCCGAGCGACATCGGGACCAGCGCGAACACGGTCGCGGCCGCCGTCATCAGGATCGGACGCAGACGCAGACGCGTTCCGTGCTCCACGGCCTCGTCCAGGCTCGCCCCGGCCACCCGGAGGCGGTTCACGAGGTCCATCAGCACGATGGCGTTCGTCACGACGATGCCGATGAGCATCAGCAGTCCGATCAGGGCCGGAAGCCCCATCGGCGTACCGGTGAGGAGGAGCCCGAGGATCGCACCGGTCGCCGCGAACGGGATCGAGATGAGCAGCACGAGTGGGCCGCGGAAGTTGCGGAACGTCGCCACCATCACCAGCAGCACGAGAACGATGGCCCCCAGCATCGCGAGGCCGAGCTGACTGAACGCCTCGTCCTGCTGGGCGGACGCGCCGCCCTGCTCGAACGTGACCCCCGCCGGCAGGTCGGTCTCGGCGATCGCTTCGTCGATCGCCCGGCTGGCCGCCGACAGACCGCCCTTCTCCGGCGTGACCGTCAGGGTGACCTGCCGCTCGCCTTCCGCGCGGGTGATGGTCGGAGCGGTGAGCTCTTCCTCGACCGTCGCGATCGCGGCGAGAGGGATCGCGGTGCCCGTGACCTCGGTGGCCGCCT
>NZ_JAGYWT010000631.1:0-1249 GCF_019279095.1 Microbacterium sp. BF1
GAGGCGGCCGCGTGGCTGGGGGCACTGTACCCGCACGGTACCGAGCGATACCGGTTGGCAGGTCTGGGGGCGCTGATCGTCGCCCAGACCGTCGTGCAGGGTGCTGTTCCCGAGATCGATCCGACGTCGCTGCGGCCGGAGACACCTGACGAGGACGACTGGCATCACTGGACCAGGGCGGCCGCCCTCGTCGCGATACTCTGCGCCGAACGCGGCGACCGTCGCGGTATGCGCACGTGGCTCGACGCGCTCCGCGACGGCGCATCCCGGATCGGTGCCGAGCATGAGCTGAGGGATCCCGTGGTGGCGCTGAGCTGGCTCCTCGTGGGGGACCACGACATCGAACAAGTCGCGGGGTCCGGCCCGGTGAGCGGCGGGATGCTGCGCACCCTGCGCGCCGCCGTGGAGGGGGACGTCGATCTGGCGCTGCGTCTCATCGCGACCGACGAATCGGCGTTGTCCGGCGAGCCCGACCCGTTCGTGCCGGGATACGAGCACAGCCCGGTCGTTCAGGCGTATCGCGCCGTCGTCGAGGTACTGCTGCTCGTGTGGCGGGGCGACATCGGTGTCGCGCGGGACCGGCTGATCCAGGCGGCGCTCTCCTTTCCGATCGCGATGCCCTTTGCCGGATTGGGAGTGGTGCTCGCCAGACGCCTCGACCTGGCGGTGCTCGGCGAGCTGGGACCCTTCGCCCGATCACTCACCGTCGCCCTGCCCGGGGGAGCGAAGATCGACCTCCTCGTGGACCGCGGCATCCAGTCATTCCTCGCCGGCTCGTTCGACGATGCCGCCGCCACGGTTCGGCTGTGGTCCGATCTCGGTGGGCCGCAGACCACGATGGCGGTACCGGGTTTGGACGAGTTGGCCTTCATCTCTGCCGGTCGCACCACGACGGAGGCGTCCATCGAGCCTCCGGAGATCGCGCTCGCCCAGCGCCTGCGGGTCCGTGTCGCGACGGCAGGCGACGGGCGGTGGCGTGCCGAGAGCGATGAGGTCCGCGACATCGCACGCACGTTGACCTCGCCGTTCGCCAGGGCGCGAGTGGAGACGATGCTCGGAACACAGCATGCGATTCGCGACGATCACTCCTCGGCGAGGATCCACCTCCAGTACGCCGAACGGCTGTTCGAGCTCTCGGGTGCGACGGCGTGGGCGAGGGCGGTGCGCGGCAGACTGGATCGGCTCGAAGCGAGAGAGGGGAGCATCGTCTCCTCGGTCGGCGCTCTCTCCGCGTGCCGCGCGGCCTGGT
>NZ_JAGYWT010000632.1:0-1247 GCF_019279095.1 Microbacterium sp. BF1
TACAACCACGACCGCCGGCATTCATCGCTCGGCTACCTCGCACCCGTCGACTACGCTCGGCAATGCACCCATCAATCGGAAACCGACGACTCGCACAGCGACCGGACCGAATGAAGGGGGCGGCCCACTGGCAGAAGATCTCACCCATGTCGCGCACGTCCCTGGCCAACCGGGTACGCGCCTGACCGATCAGGTGAGAGGCGAGGCCTTACTCAACTCAGCGACAATCTCGCCACTGCTCCGTGAGGCCGCACGCGGCTGTCTGGCTCGCGCGTCGTCATGAGCGCGCTCCTATTGCTGCTGGTGGCGATGTCATGGCGGCCCAGGAAAAACTAAGAGATCCGGAGCAAGCCCTATTACCAGGAGCACCTTGAATGCTCCGTTTGCGCACGTTCAAAGTCATCCCATAGTCACGTCGAGTGCGGGTAAAGGCTCACTCCAAGTGCGTCCTCCAGCAGAAAGATCGTGCGCAAGTCGGGCCACGCAGATCCAGAAAGCACATGCCGAACGGTGCCCTCATCGAGGTCGGCGACCGCCGCGACGGACCTGACGCTGCGCTCCCCAATGGCGTTCCGCAGGTTCGCCGCGAACCGACGCGCGGCCTCGGCGGCGCGATCAGTCGACGGACCTGCTGGCCACGAGGGCGTCAGGTCAGCCGGCGATAGGCGTTCTCTGCGAGTCACCGGGACTCTCCTGTGAGAGAATTGCGGCAGATCGCAGTGGTCCCGTGGCGCAAGTCCCTGACTCAACGCACATGGTTTGACGCGGATCAACTTCAACCGTTATTTGGATCATTTTGGGCGACGTCTCACATCAATCCACCAGCAGCGCGGGCTCCTCGAGCACCGATGCCACGTCGGCGATGAAGCGGCTCATGCCGTCGCCGTCGATCACGCGGTGGTCGAAGGACCCTGCGACCGTCGTCACCCAACGAGGACGCACCTCGCCGTCTACGACCCACGGCTTCTGACTGATGGTGCCCATCGCCACGATGCCGGCCTCGCCGGGGTTGATGATCGGGGTTCCGGCATCCATCCCGAACACACCGATGTTCGTGATGGTGATCGTGCCGCCCTGCTGATCGGCGCGCGAGGGCAAGACCCCGCCGGCCGATCAGCATTGCAGGAGAGGGCAGCGGAGGCGAGCACCGTTGCCGAGACGGCTCCCGCCGACAACATCGTCGAGATCGAGAACCTCACCAAGGTGTATCCGGTGCGCGGACGCGGGGAGGACTTCGTGGCCGTCGA
>NZ_JAGYWT010000633.1:0-1242 GCF_019279095.1 Microbacterium sp. BF1
GCTTCGCCGTCTGCACGCCGGGCCCGAGCACGGTCTCGGGGGCGACGCCGACACCGTGCTCGGACCCGCCGTGCAGACGGCGAAGCGTGCCATCGCGCGCGGCGACATAGGCCGTCCGCTGTTCGCGCAGACCACGTTCCAGTGGTCGGGGCCGGAGATCTTCCACCCGAATCCCGCGTTCCTGTACGCCAAGGGAGCGGGCCCCCTGCTCGACATGGGTCCCTACTACGTGTCGGCCCTCGTGCACGTCTTCGGTCCGGTCGCCTCGGTGGCCGCACTCGGGCTGCAGGGCGCGCCCACCCGTCGCGTGCAGGTCGGCGAGCTGGCCGGTCAGGAGTTCCCGGTCGAGATCCCCTCGACGCTGAGCGTGCTGATGGACTTCGAGCAGGGCGGCCAGGCGCAGAGCGTCTACAGCACCGATTCGCCCGTCATCCGGCAGGGGATCGTCGAGATCACCGGTACCGAGGGCACCATCGTGATCCCGGACCCGAACACATTCGGCGGCGCGATCTCGATCACCCGACCGCTCACGCACCTGTTCATCCCGCCGGAGCCGATCGAGCAGGAGGTCATCGACGTCGAGCAGGAGGGCGTGCTCTCCGGTCGCGGCGTGGGACTGCTCGACATGGCGCGCGCGATCGCCGCCGGCCGTCCGCACGTGGCCACGGGAGAGTTCGGCTGCCACGTGCTCGACACGCTGCTGTCGATCGAGGAGGCCGCGGAATCGCGCCGCTTCGTCGAGGTCGAGAGCACGCTCGATCAGGTCGGCTCCATCGCCGGTGACTTCGACCCGTTCGAGGCCACCCTCTGATAGGCCCTCGTGGCGGCGGAGGCGCGGATCGACGCGCCTTCGCCGCCACGGCGTTGATCAGGCGGCGGCTTCGCGCAAGCGGACCAGCCGCTCGTGCCCTGTCTCCTCGAGCTCGGCGATGTCGTCGCGCGACTTCAGGAAGTCGGAGAACGAGCGGTAGCCCAGGGCCTTCTCGCTGAACGAGGGGTCCATGCGGCGCATGTGCGTCTTGACGGCGGAGCTGTGCAGCCACTCGTCGGCGTCGGCCTTGTCGTGACCGAGGCGCAGCGCGCGCTCCAGCAGCTGCGTCGCCACCTCCTGGTCATCGACCTTGTCCTCGACCCGGGGCTCTTCCACCTTGGGCGCGGGCTTGGAGCGCGTGCGCTTGGAAGCGGTCTTCGGTTTCGATGCAGTCCCCGCAGCGGTTTCGGCGACGGCGTCGGCGACCGGGG
>NZ_JAGYWT010000634.1:0-1234 GCF_019279095.1 Microbacterium sp. BF1
CTCGCCGATCAGGGTCCGCTGATCCCCGGTCGCCCGACGCTCCGGCAGCTCGCCGACGCCCGACGCGAGGATGGCACGCGCATGTCGGCGTCCGTTCCCGTGATCACGACGACGATCCCGGTGATCGAAGCGATCGACTGACGCTCGGGCCCGCCGAAGGTCGGTGGCACGCCGTAGGCTGTTGAGGTGACCACAGCCCTCTACCGCCGCTACCGACCCGAGACGTTCGGCGAGATGATCGGGCAGTCCCAGGTGACCGATCCGCTCATGACGGCGCTGCGCGGTGACCGGGTCGGACATGCCTACCTGTTCTCCGGGCCTCGCGGGTGCGGAAAGACCACGTCAGCGCGCATCCTGGCGCGCTGCCTGAACTGCGCCGAGGGGCCGACAGACGTGCCCTGCGGCGTCTGCCCCAGCTGCGTCGAGCTCTCGCGCACCGGCGGTGGATCGCTCGATGTCGTCGAGATCGACGCGGCGAGCCACAACGGCGTCGACGACGCACGCGACCTGCGCGAGCGGGCGACGTTCGCCCCGAGCCGCGACCGGTACAAGATCTTCATCCTCGACGAGGCGCACATGGTGACGCCGCAGGGCTTCAACGCACTGCTGAAGCTCGTCGAAGAGCCGCCGGAGCACGTCAAGTTCATCTTCGCGACCACCGAGCCAGAGAAGGTGCTCGGCACCATCCGCTCCCGCACGCACCACTATCCGTTCCGGCTTGTGCCGCCGGCCGCGATGCTCGAGTACGTCGCCAAGCTGTGCGCCGAAGAGGGCGTGATCGTCGAACAGGGTGTCCTCCCGCTCGTGGTCCGCGCCGGTGGCGGCTCGCCCCGTGACACGCTCTCGCTGCTCGACCAGCTGATCGCCGGCTCCGACGCACCTGCCGGATCCGAGACCGTCACCGTCGGCTACGCCCGCGCCGTCTCCCTGCTCGGCTACACGCACGGCGCCCTCCTCGACGAGATCGTTGACGCGCTCGCCGCAGGAGATGCGGCAGCCGCGTTCCCCGCGATCGACCGCGTGGTGCAGACCGGGCAAGACCCTCGCCGTTTCGTCGACGACCTGCTCGAGCGCCTGCGCGACCTCATCGTGATCGCCGCGGTCGGTGCCGGTGCCTCGGCCGTTCTGCGCGGTATCGCGGAAGACGACCTGGAGCGCATGCGCACCCAGGCCGACGTGTTCGGCTCCGCGCGGCTCTCGCGCACGGCCGACGTGGTGAGTGCGGCCCTCGACG
>NZ_JAGYWT010000635.1:0-1229 GCF_019279095.1 Microbacterium sp. BF1
GTCGCCGAGGTAGCCGTGGAGGCGCTGTGTGTTGTGCCAGTGCACCCATCCGAGGGTCGCGAGCTCGAGATCTTCGATGGTCTTCCACGGCTCGGGGCGTGCGGGGCCTCGGACGAGTTCGGCCTTGTAGTAGCCGTTCACGGTCTCGGCCAGGGCGTTGTCGTAGCTGTCGCCGACGGTTCCGATCGAGGGCGTGGCGCCGATCTCTGCGAGGCGTTCACCGTAGCGAATCGACGTGAATTGAGAGCCCGCGTCGCTGTGACACCGCAGATCCTCGTGGTGGGCGCCGCGGGACCAGCGGGCCATCTCGATCGCGTCGAGGACCATCTCGGTGCGCATGTGCGGCGCGCACCGCCACCCGACGATCATGCGGGAGAACCCGTCGACGATGAAGCACACATAGGCGACGCCGGCCCAGGTCGGCACGAATGTCAGATCCGTGACCCAGAGCCGATTCGGCGCCGTTGCGGTGAACTCCCGTTTCACGAGGTCCGGGTGCCGCGCCGACGAAGGATCCGGCCTGGTCGTCTTGATCCGCTTCGACCGCCTCGCGCCTTCGATCCCCGCGATCCGCATCAACCTGGCGGTCTGGTCCCGGCCGATCGTGATCCCCGCACGTCGGGCGGCTTTCCAGAGTTTGCGGACCCCGTAAACGCGATAGTTGGCTTCCCAGATCTCGACCAGCTGCGGCACCAACTCCTCGTCCCGCAGGGCACGAGCCGAGGGGGCGCGGATCTTGACGGCGTAGTAGCTGCTCGGAGCCACCTGCAACAGTCTGCAGATGAGCTCGACTCCGAGGCGACGGCAGTCCACGACGTCGTCTTTGTTCGCGTCGATGAACGCGACTACTTCCGGTAGTGGCGGTCGAGCTCCGCCCCGAAGAAAGACGCGGCTCGCTTGAGCACCTCGTTGGCCCGGCGAAGCTCCCGATTCTCTTGCTCGAGCTCTCGCACCCGCTGCGCCTCGGCGCTGCTCACGCCGGGGGCGACACCGTCATCGACGTCGGCCTGCCTCACCCACGTCCGCACGGACTCGACCCCGTAGCCGAGTTGCGTCGCGACGCGCTGCACGGTCCCTTGCGTGACGCCGAGCTCAGCGCGCAGCGTTCTCACCATCCGCACTGCGGCGGCCTTCTCCTCGCTCGAGTAGCGACGCGTTGTCGGCTTCCCATTCGCCAGTTCTTTGGGCATAACTCCATCCTCGTTTCCAAGGTCAGGAGTCTCCATCAG
>NZ_JAGYWT010000636.1:0-1227 GCF_019279095.1 Microbacterium sp. BF1
CTGCGCATGAGCACTCGCGCCGTCGCACTGCGGCTGGGGCGGTATCGGATCCCGCTCCGCGGCATCCTGTGCATCGAGGTGGAGCTCGTCGACGGCTGGGACGAGGCCCGCCGTCGACGCACCATCGACATGCGCGCGACGAGCCCCGTTCTCGGGACGGTCCTGGAGTACCGCGGGTGGTACCGCTATGCGGACCTCACAGCGCCGGACGTCACGACGTCGGGTGGCGTGCCCGTCGCGGATCAGTAGCGGTAGTCGACGACGACGGGCGCGTGGTCGCTCCAGCGCTGGTCGTAGGCCGCGGCGCGCGCGACGTGATAGCTCTCGACGCGTTCGGCGAGTGCGGGCGTCGCGAGGTGATAGTCGATGCGCCACCCGGAGTCGTTGTCGAACGCCTGTCCTCGCATCGACCACCAGGTGTACGGGCCGTCGACCTCACCGTGGAACTTTCGGCCGACGTCGATCCAGCCGAGGCCGGTGCCCACGGTGCCGTCGACCCCCGAGACCTCTGTGCCCGCCTCGCCGAGGAAGCGGTCGAAGTAGGCGCGCTCGCGGGGGAGGAAGCCGGCCTTCTTGCGGTTGCCTCGCCAGTTCTTGATATCGAGCTCACGGTGCCCGACGTTGAGGTCGCCTGTGACGAGCGCGAGGGCGCCGTCGGAGCCGAGCTCGCCCAGGCGCGTCCCGAACGCGTCGAGGAACTTCCACTTCTCGTCCTGCTTCGGGGTGTCGGCCTCGCCGGAGTGCACGTAGGCGCTCACGACGGTGAGCGGGCGATCGCCGATCAGGAAGTCGGCTTCGATCCAGCGACCCTTGGAGTCGAAGTCGTCGGGGCCGAAATCGGTGCGGGAGGCCAGCGCGGGAGTGCGGCTGGCGATGGCGACGCCGGCCCGCCCCTTCGCTGTGGCCTCGTCGTGCACGAAAGTCCAGCCGGGGAGTGCGGCCTCGAGGTGCTCGTCCTGCCCGCGGACCTCCTGGAGCGTGAGGATGTCGACGCCGGCATCGTCCAACCAGGAGCTCATCCCGTTGCGAGCCGCCGCTCGGATTCCGTTGACATTGACCGTGGCGATACGCAGATGAGGCATGGTCACAAGCCTAACGAGCGCCGCCGACATCCCGTCCCGGTCGGTGCAGCTCCGTGAGCAGGCGCTGGGCCAGCGGGCCGCGCGGGTCGTCGGGTGGGGGAGGAGAGGCCTCGAGGTCCGTGAGCTCCTGCTCCGCGTCGCGCAC
>NZ_JAGYWT010000637.1:0-1223 GCF_019279095.1 Microbacterium sp. BF1
CCGCGGGCAGGCTTCCGCCCGGTCGCACGACCACGACGTCGCCGACCGCGAGGTCTGCGGGTGAGACGATGACGACCTGCCCGGCTTCCACGCGCTCGGCCTCGTCCGGCAGGAGCGCGGCGAGCGAGTCGAGAGCAGAGGTGGTCTGCGCGAGCGAGCGCATCTCGATCCAGTGTCCGAGCAGCATGATCACGATGAGGAGCGCCAGCTCCCACCAGAAGTCGAGCTCATGGTGGAGGATGCCGAGACTCGCTCCCCACGACGCAAGGAAGGCCACCGTGATCGCCAGACCGATGAGCAGCATCATGCCGGGCGTACGGGCTCTGATCTCACTGACGGCCCCGACGAGGAAGGGCTTGCCGCCCCACACGTACATCACGGTTCCGAGCACGGGTGAGACCCATGCCAGGCCCGGCACGTCGGGGAGCGTGTATCCGAGGATCATCGCGAACATGCCGGAAAGCGCGACGGTCGGGACGGCGAGGACGAGCATGACCCAGAACAGCCGCCGGAACTGTGCGACGTGGTCGCCGTGACCCCCGTGACCTGCGTGGCCCCCGTGACCTGCGTGGTCGCCGTGACCCGGGTGATCGTCGTGGCCCTCGTGCGCCGCGTGCATGGGTGCGGAGCCGTCCGACTCGTGATGCGGCGCGGCGTGTGCGGTGCCCTCGTGGTGCGAAGCGCTCATTGCTCTCCTCCTCGGAAAGACGATGCCGTGCAGGCAGCGGATGGAAGCCCGCACAGATGGAGCGGGTCGTCCCGCTCACTCCTTCGGGCCAACCGAGTACCCTCCTGGAGTATTCCCACCTGCACCTCGCCCCGACGTTCGCACCCTCAGGTGCCATCCGCCGCTCAGGGAGCCGGCGCCGTGGCGTGGGAGTCCGGCTCTGCGGTGTCGTGATCGACCGTCGCGGATTCGCCGGGCTCCTCTGTCGGGAGCTCCTCCGTCGTGGACGCGTAAGCCGCGCGCGGGCGCCGGAGCAACTCGATCACGACCGCGAAGACCACGAGCCCCACGGTCACCCCGATCACCGTGCCGAACGCGACCGGCCGCGACGTGATGAGGATGAGAACCGCGACCGCGAAGGCGGCGATGAGGATCGGTCCGTGGAAGCGATCGACCGCGACGCCCAGGCGGCCGGTCGACAGCCCTCGTCGCTCCCACGTGCTCCGGATCGCGGTGAACCCACTATCCAGGAGGCCGCGGATGGCCACAGCGCTGC
>NZ_JAGYWT010000638.1:0-1213 GCF_019279095.1 Microbacterium sp. BF1
GACGCGGTTGCCGTCGAGGCGCACGACGAGCGGCTTGGAGGCCGTGGCGCCCAGCGTCTCGAGGGCACCCTTGATGCCGTTGGCGACGGCGTCGCACGCCGTGATGCCGCCGAAGACGTTGACGAACACGCTCTTGACCTGCGGGTCGCCGAGGATGACGTCGAGGCCGGCGGCCATGACCTCAGCCGAAGCGCCGCCGCCGATGTCGAGGAAGTTGGCCGGCTTCACACCGTTGTGGTTCTCGCCCGCGTAGGCGACCACGTCGAGCGTGGACATGACCAGTCCTGCGCCGTTACCGATGATGCCGACCTCGCCGTCGAGCTTCACGTAGTTGAGACCCGACTCCTTGGCCTTGGCCTCGAGCGGGTCTGCGGCGTCCTTGTCCTCGAGCGCCTCGTGCTCGGGGTGGCGGATCTCGGAGGCGTTGTCGTCGAGCGTGACCTTGCCGTCGAGCGCGATGATGTCGCCCTCTTCGGTGCGGACCAGCGGGTTGACCTCGACGAGCGTCGCGTCCTCGCCCTTGTAGACGTCGAAGAGCTTCACGAAGACGTCGGAGACCTTCTCGACGAGGTCTTCCGGGAAGTTCGCCGCGCGGGCGATCTCGACGGCCTTCGCCTTGTCGATGCCGGTGAGCGGGTTGACCTCGACGCGCGCGAGCGCCTCAGGGCGCTCGACGGCGAGCTCTTCGATCTCCATGCCACCCTCGACCGAGCAGAGGCTCAGGTAGGAGCGGTTGGCGCGGTCGAGCAGCACGGAGAAGTAGAACTCCTCGGCGATGCGCGCGCCCTGCGCGACCATGACGCGCTTGACGACATGACCCTTGATGTCGAGGCCGAGGATGGCCTTCGCTGCCTCATACGCCTCGTCGGGCGTCTTGGCGACCTTGACGCCGCCCGCCTTTCCACGGCCGCCGGTCTTGACCTGAGCCTTGACGACGACCACTCCGCCGATCTTCTCGGCAGCCGCCCTCACCTCTTCAGGGGTGTCCGCGACGATGCCGGCGAGGACCGGCACTCCGTACTTTTCGAAAACGTCTCGTGCCTGGTACTCGTACAGATCCACTGTGGTTCCTTCACTGGGCTGCTGTCTGGTAATTCTCTCGATGTCGAGACATCGACCAGTCCCCCAGCCTACTACCTCGGCCTGGGCGCTCCTGCGGCCCCGGCTCTCAGCGCCGGGCGTGCACCCCTGCTCGTCGCGCCGGAAGCGCGGC
>NZ_JAGYWT010000639.1:0-1208 GCF_019279095.1 Microbacterium sp. BF1
CGGCGGGTGCTACGAGGTGCGCGACCCGTTCAACCTGGCGATCATCGCCGCCTCGTTCGCCGCGAGCCTCATCGGATTCCTCTGGTGGAACGCGCCCAAGGCGAAGGTCTTCATGGGCGACGTCGGCACCACCGGGGCGACGCTGGATGAAGCGTCGCGAGCCCTGAGATCAGCCGGATTCCGTGTGGTGGCGGCGGTCGCGCTCGCCGCCACGCCGCGTCGCAGCGGATTCGGATGAACCTCATCGGGGATGCACCGGCGACACAGGGGAACCAGGCCGTGACATCCGCCGATCAGCGGACTACGGTGGGGGGACACAAGGCGACCACGGTCCGCCCTTGGCCGGGAGGACCGGGACAAGGAGGCAGCAATGGAAACAAGCATCGTTGGCGTCGGAGTGGGTATCACCGATCGCTTCCGAACCGTTGTCGAAGAGAAGATCGCCAAGATCCAGATGCTCGCGTCTCGCGCGCAGAGACTGGATGTGAAAGTCACCCATCGCGTGTATCGCAACGGTCGTGTCCCCGACGAGACCGTCGAGCTGACACTGATCGGGAAGGGACCGGTCGTTCGCGCAGAGGCGACGGACGGAGACAAGTTCGTCGCCCTCGATCTCGCTGTCGACAAGATGTCCGAGCAACTGCGTCGCGCCAAGGAGAAGCGAGTCGACGGACGACAGCACCCTCGCGGCGCGCACTTCGAGAAGGGAAGCGGATCGCTCGAGGGCATCGACGTCCAGCCGGCGTCGGCCGACATCCTCCACGCGGTGGCGACCGGCAGCATGCCGGTGCAGCAGAGCGAAGAGGAAGAATACTCGCCCGTCGTCATCCGCACGAAGAGCTTCGATGCGGTGTGGATGACCGTTGAGGAAGCCGTCGACAGGATGGAACTGGTCGGACACGACTTCTTCCTCTTCGTGGATGTGCGCACCGACCACCCGAGCGTCGTCTACCGCCGCAAGGGCTGGGATTACGGTGTGATCGCGTTGAGCACTCAGGCTCCGCCCTCCGAGGCTCTCGCCTCCTGATCCGCAGTGCACGACGGCCCGATCCCGGAAGGGATCGGGCCGTCGTGATGTCCGGATGCCGAGACGCGTCGGAATCAGTCGAAGATGCCGTCGAGCAGACTGCCGATCACGAGACCGCCGAGGATGCCGGACGCGAGGTCTCCGCCACCGCCGCCGCGCCGTCCGCCGCCACCGCCCCAGC
>NZ_JAGYWT010000064.1:0-8543 GCF_019279095.1 Microbacterium sp. BF1
GTGACGCTGCGGCGCACGACCTCGGCCAAGGCGGTCCTCGCCACGGCCTGACTCCTCCCCCCGCAGCGAAGACCATCCACGCCGGCCCGGCGCGTCGAAGTATGACGCACCGGGCCGTTCGTGTGTCAGCCTCCGGTTTCGCACCCTCACAACGCGTCCTAGGCTCCTGACATGCGCCGGCCGTTCATGGACACCCCCGACCAACTCGCGAGCCTGGAGGGACAGCAGTACCTCGTACTCCGGCCCACCGCGGCGGTCGGCACGGTCTATCGCGATGTCCAGGATGCCGCCGTCTCCCGCCTCGGCGTCCCGGCACGGCGCCCGCACACCGGGCACGTCACACTGCGAGGGTTCTACGAGCCCGAGCGACGCGAGGCACTCACCGGGCTGATCCGCTCGTGGGCAGCGCGGCAGGCCCCGATCGAGGTCATCGCCGAAGCCGTCGACGAGTTCCCCGTGCCCTGGCAGATCCTGATCGTGCGCCTCGCCCGCAGCCCCTCGCTCGTGTGGGCGTATTCGTCACTGACCACCGCACTGGATGCCACGGACTTCCGTCGTATCGGCGAGCTGCCTCTGGAGGACTGGACGTTCCACCTGTCGGTGCTCTACGGCAAGACCCTCGACGGAGCCGAGTGGTCGCGCTTCGCACAAGCCGAGTCACGACCCTTCGAGCCCGAGCCTTTCGAGACGATCATCGAGGCCGAACTGGTCTGGTACCAGGACGGCATCGAGCACGCCGAGGTCCTCCCGCTGCGTGGCTGACCCGAGTAAGCCGCCTCCGCGACGCTGGTGGCACCGCGGGTCGGCTCAGCTCAGCTCAGCTCAGCTCAGGCCGGAGTAGGCGTGCAGGCCCTTGAAGAAGACGTTCACGATCGTGAAGTTGAAGATCACGGCCGAGAATCCGACGATCGCCAGCCACGCCGAGGGGTTGCCGCGCCAGCCGCGGGTCGCGCGGGCGTGGATGTATCCGGCGTAGATGACCCAGATCACGAAGGTCCAGGTCTCCTTCACGTCGAAGCCCCAGAAGCGGCTCCAGGCGTAGTAGGCCCAGATGGACCCGGCGATGAGCGTGAAGGTCCAGAGGATGAAGCCGATGATCGTGAACATGTACGCCAGGCTCTCCAGGCGCACCGCGTTCGGGAAGGTGCGGAGGAAGCCGGGACCGGTCTTCGTGGCGTTCTCGCCGAGGAGTCGCTCGCGGCGCGACTGCATGAGCTGGATCACCGAGAGCGCGAACGCGAGAGCGAAGAACGCGGTCGCGAGCGAGGCCACGAACACGTGGATGACGAGCCACACGCTCTTCAGCGGGTCCATCAGCGGTGAGACGTCGACGTAGAAGTTGGTCGCCCCGAGGCCGAGTAGCACTACGACGAGGCCCGTGATGAACGTGCCGAGGAACCGCAGGTCGATGCGGGTGAGCACGACGAGGAACACCGCGATGATGAGCAGCGTGCCCATCATGGCGAACTCGTACAGGTTGGCCCACGGGACTCGTCCGGCCGCGATGCCACGGGTGATCGCAGCGGCGAGGTGGAAGAGGAAACCGAGCACGGTGAGCGAGGTGCCGATCCGGGCCATCACGAATCGCTGCGGGGCGGTACCGGAACCAGACGCGGGTGCGGATGCGGTGGTGCTTGCGCCACCCGCTCCGACGAGCACCGACTCGCGGACGTTCTGCGCGTCGGCTGTCGCCTGCGAGCGCCGTGCGAGATCGAAGGCGTAGGCAACGAAGGCCGCCGCATAGATCGCGATCGCCGTCCAGAGCAGAACAGGCGAGATCACGTTGAGCTCGAGCATGGTGTCAGTCTACTTTCCGGGTGTCGGTTGCCGGGGCTTCCGGCTCGGCGGACTCGTCCGCGGTGTCATCGATCGTGGGGCGCGCCGTGGTGCCTCCGGCCGCGTCGAGCAGTCGGGCATGCCCTGCGACGAGGTCTTCCACGGCTGCGGCGAGGGTCGGGTCCTCGCCTCGGGCGAGCGCGGCGTACTCGAGGGCGATCTCGCCGTCGTTCGCTGTGGCCTTGACCCACACACGGCGACGCGGCACGAACAGCGCGATCATGAGACCGCCGAGTGCGAGTAGCGCGAAACCGAGCACCCACACGCCGGACTCGTCGCGGTGGATCTGCAGCGAGGCGAAGCGCTTCACCGACTGGGAGGCGTCCGCTGCGCCGGCCGGAGACTCGTCCTCGAAGGTCACCGAGCCGAGGCCGTTCGGCAGCTGTGCGGTCTGCCCCGGTGCCAGCTCGATCGACTCGACGTCGGTGGTGCGGCCCGTGAGCTTGGTCATCCCCGTGGTGTCAAGCACGTAGACGGAACGCGGCACCCCCTCGTTGATCCCGAGGTCTCCGGTGTACACGTCGAGAGTGAGCGTCGGGTTCGTGAGGTCGCCGTATGCGGAGAAGAACGCACCGCTCTCGAGCACGCCCGTGGTCGGGTAGAAGAACCCGACGAGTCCGACCTGCTCCGCAAGCCCGTCCGGCACCTTGAGCACACCGAGCGAGGTCATGTTGTTGTCCTGAGGAAGGAACGGCGTGCTGTTGGTGAACACCACGTTGCCCTCGGGGTCACGCACGGTCACGGTCGGCGCGTAGCCGTTGCCGAGGAGGAACACGTCATCGTCGGCGACACCGAGGGGCTCGTTGACCTTGACGGAGCCGGTGCGCTCCTCGCCGTTCTCCTGCACCGTGACGTTGGCAGAGAAGTCTCCGGCCTGCCCGGAGCCGGGCTCACCGAACGGCTGGTACGTCACGTCGAAGGAGTCGAGGCGCATCGAGTACGGAGAGAACGCGTCGTCGCTTACGAAGCGTCCGCGGTTCATCGAGTCGTAGTCGAGGAGCGTGTTGGCGAAGGTCTCCCCCTCGACGAGCACGCGCTGACCGGTGTACGAGAACCCGCCCCCGATACCGACCGTGACCAGCACCCCCACGAGCGCGAGGTGGAAGAGCAGATTGCCGGTCTCGCGCCAGTAGCCGCGCTCAGCGGAGACCGAGAACGTGCGGCCGCGGTCGTAGCGCTCCACACGGTAGCCGAGAGCCTTGAGCTGTTTCGTGGCGACGTCGATCGATGCGGCGGCCTCGGCTTCGGCATCGCCGGTCTTCGTGCCGGAGTCTGCCGCAGGGTCCCGAGTGACCGTGTGGTAGTCCTCGAGCCGCTGCAGTCGCGCGGGGGTGCGCGGCGGGCGCGCACGCAGCGCCTTGGCGTGGTGCTTGATGCGCGGGATCACGCAGCCGACGAGCGAGGCGAACAGCAGCAGGTAGATCGCCGAGAACCACGGCGACAGGTACACGTCGAACAGCTTCAGCCCGTCGAGCACCGGGAAGAGGTCGGGGTTGTCGCGCTCCCACTGCGTGACGCCGTTCGGGTC
The DNA here is from genome assembly GCF_019279095.1 of Microbacterium sp. BF1. Lineage (NCBI taxonomy): Bacteria > Bacillati > Actinomycetota > Actinomycetes > Micrococcales > Microbacteriaceae > Microbacterium > Microbacterium sp. BF1. The sequence goes on from NZ_JAGYWT010000064.1 coordinate 3,365, forward strand.
GGCCATCCGCTGCGGGAAGATCGAGCCGGGGATCGCGGCGATCGCGAGCACGAGCAGCAGGATGAGCGCCGTGCGCATCGAGGTCAGCTGACGCCAGCCCCAGCGCAGCCAGCCGACGAACCCGAGCCGCGGCTGGGTGATCGAGTCGTCGCCGTCGACGTGGTCCGATGGACGGAGCGGATCGCTGGAGTCGCTGTTCGCGGCACCCTTGTTCTTGGTCATGGCCTTCTCAGTGCGGGGGTTCTTCTCGGGACGGGTGGGCTTGACGGGACGGGAATCGGGTCGCGCGCCCACCTCCGGATCGTCAGAGCGGGAGGATGACACTGCCGATCACCGCCGTCAGTCTCGACATGATGTCGGTCCAGAGCCCGGTGACCATCAGCACGCCGAGGAGGAGAAGCATCACGCCACCGATGATGTTGACCACCCGGATGTGCCGACGCAGGAAACCGATCGCCTTCGTGGCCCAACCGAAGCCGAGGGCGACGAGCAGGAAGGGGATGCCGAGGCCGAGAGAGTAGGCGAGACCGAGGAAGCCCGCCCGCACAGGATCACCGGCGTTGAACGACAGCGCGAGGATCGCCGCGAGCGTCGGGCCCATGCAGGGAGCCCATCCGATGCCGAGCGCGATACCGAGGAGCGGGGCTCCGACGACGCCGACCTTCGAGTCGACGTGGAACCGGAACTCCTTCTGCGCGAAACCGAAGAGCCCGAGGAACACCAGCCCCATCGCGATGATCACGACCCCCAGGATGCGCGTGATCAGGTCGCCCCACTGCAGCAGGAAGACCCCGGCCGTTCCGCCCAGCACGGTGTAGAGGATGAAGACGATCGTGAACCCGAGGATGAACAGCAGCACGCCCCCGACGAGTCGCCCTCGCGTCGCGGTCTCGGTGGTCTGCGTCGTCGTCCCGCCTTCCGCACCGGCAGCAGCGGTCGACCGAGGTGCGACGGCGCCGCCGAGGAAACCGAGGTAGCCGGGAACGAGGGGGAGCACGCACGGGGAGAGGAAAGAGACGAGTCCCGCGAGCATCGCGACCGGGATCGCGATCCAGAGGGCCCCGGAGCCGATGATCGCTTCGGGGTTCACAAGGCTCCCCTGATGGTCACGAGTCCTCCGCCAGGGCGTCCTTGACGAGCGTGGAGAGGATCGACTTGCCGTCGATCGGGCCGATGATGCGGGCAGCGACCCGGCCCTGCTTGTCGAGCACGAGTGTGGTCGGCGTCGCAGCGATCGGGGTCTCCTTCGCGAAGGCGAGCTTGGCCTGGGCGGTGTCGACATCGATCAGGCTGGGGTAGGTGACGCCGTACTCGTTCGCGAAGGCCACAGCGGTGTCCGCCTGGTCGCGGGTGTTGATGCCGACGAACGCGACGTCCTCATCGCTGAAGTCCTGCCACACCGCTTCCAGGTCGGCAGCCTCGAGGCGGCACGGCGCACAGCCGGCGTACCAGAAGTTCACGACCGCGACCTGTCCGGCGATGTCGGCGCTGTCGAACTTCTCGCCCTCCTCGGTCACCCCGCTGAACACGACGGGTTCGCCGCGCTCGGAGACCGGGATCTCGACGATGGCACCGTCGGCGGCGACATAGCCCGTATTCTCGCCGTTCAGGAACGATTCGCTCACCGGATCGGGAGCGCAGGCGCTCAAGCCGATGGCGAGCACCGCAGCGAGCGCGGCACCGACCGCACGACGCGAACGCCGGGTGCGGGAGGAGCGGCCGCTGCGGATCTGACGGACCGTCGAATCGCTTGGCACGACTCCGAGTTTACGCAGAGGATCCTATGCGCGAGCCGGAAACGGGCGCCTCGCCGAGGGTCTCAGAAGCGTGCCAGAACGTCGTCCACACCCGCACGGAACCGCGGGCAGGTGGCGATGTCGTGCGCCCGGCAGCCCATCGCGTGCTCGGTCATCTCGCGGGATCGGCGCATCTCCTCCATGCGCCGATCGATGTCCTCCAGATGCTGCTGCAGCACCTGGTGCCGCCCGGCGCTGCCGTCGTCGAGCAGCACCCCGATCTGTTCGAGCGTCATCCCCGCGGCCTTGCTGCGCTGGATCACGGCGATGCGCACGACCTCGTCTTCGCCGTAGCGCCGGCGCCCCGCGGAGTCTCGAGGCGGCCGGAGCAGACCCACCGATTCCCAGTGCCGCAGCACGTTCGTGGGCAGTTCGACGCGGGCGGCCACGTCGCCGACGGACCAGGGGTGCGCATCGCTTGACTTCATGTTGACATGAAGTCACAGACTGACGAGGAACGCAACAACGTCATCAGAAGGACCACCATGTACGACGCCATCGCGATCGGCGCAGGACCGGCAGGACTGCAGGCCGCTCTGACCCTCGGGCGGATGCACCGCTCCACGTTGCTCCTCGACTCGGGCGAGTACCGCAACGGCACCGTCCTGCACATGCACAACATGGTCGGCGCGGACGGCACTGCCCCCGCCCAGCTCCGCGCGACCGCACGGGCAGAGCTCTCCGCCTACGACGACGTGGAGATCCGCGACGCCGCAGCGATGAGCGTCTCGGGCGCCGAGGATGCCTTCGTCGTCGGCATCTCCGACGGCTCCGTGGTCGAGGGGCGCCAGGTCATCCTCGCCACGGGCGTCGCCGACGACCTTCCCGACGTCCCCGGCCTGCAGGACCTGTGGGGCACACTCGCGTTCAGCTGCCCGTTCTGCGACGGACACGAGCACGCGGGAAGACCGATCGCCATCCTCGGCGCCGCACCTCGGGCCGCGCACCTCATCGGCCTGCTGGGAAGGATCGTCGGCGACGTCACCGTGTTCCCCGTCGGGGAGATGTTCGCCGACGAAGACATCCAGATGCTCGAGGCGAAGGGCGTGCGGGTGAGCCCTGCCCCTGTCTCCTCCCTCGAGAAGGTCGACGGAGGCGTGCGCATCCGCACCCACCACGATGAGCGCGTGGTCGACGGCATCTTCGTCGCGGCGGGATCGATGCGCCAGCGGTCACCGTTGGTCGCGCAGCTCGACCTGCAGATGCTGCGAGGACCGGCTCAGACCGCGCCGACGTCCACGGCGCCGCCGGTCGCGGCGGGCTCGGCGTAGGCGACCGCTCGCCAGACGTCGTCGACGCGCTCGAACGAGGTGACACTCGACAGGGCGCAGCGACGCGTGCGCGGGTCGTGCTGCAAGGGCAGGCCCGCCACCCGGAGGTGGGTGATCCAGATCGGCGCCTGGTGCGAGACCATCACGACGTCGCCGTCCGGTGCCGCATCCCACGCTTCGTCCATGATGCCGAGCATCCGCTCCGCGATGGAGGAATACGGCTCACCCCAGCTGGGAACGGACGGCTGGCGCAGGTGCCACCAGTTCAGCGGGTTCATCAGGGAACGGCGCATCTGCGTCCCCTCGAACACGTTGGTCGGCTCGATCAGGCGGATGTCGACCTCGGGCACGAGGTCAAAGCGCTCCGCGAACGGCTCGGCCGACTCCTGCGCACGCTCCAGCGGCGAGGAGTACAGCGCGCGCACGGGACGCTCGAGCGAGGCCACGTGGTCGGCCGCCGCTGCGGCCATCCCCCGGCCCGCCGTGCTCAGGTGGTAGTCGGGAAGACGACCGTAGAGCACGCGGGCTGGATTGTGCACCTCGCCGTGTCGGACGAGGTGCAACCACCGGGACGCCGTCATGTCACGCCTTGCTGTAGCGCGAATCCCCGAAGCCGAGGATCAGGTACCCGATGTACGGGAAGAGGAAAAGCAGGAAGAACGAGAAGAGCCCGCCCTTGTTGAAGCGCTCACCGAGCTTGAACGCGACGATGATCGCGAGGATCAGGTTCGCGACCGGGATGAGGTACAGCAGTGCGAACCAGCCGGACATTCCGGCGATCTTCACCAGGAAGACGAGGTTCACGATCGGGATGATCGCGAGGATGCCGGGGTATCCGGCCTTCGTGAACACCTTCCACAGCCCGATGGCGACGAGGATGTAGAAGACGAGCGCGATCAGGCCCGTAGTACCGGAGAAGATCGATGCGTAGAGATCGGCGATGCCGTTGTTGTCCACGGTGCATCCTTTCTGTGTAAGAGCTGTGTCGTGGCGATCCTACTGATATGCCGCCCCGGACGCCGCCGACGGGGCCGATGACCTCCCGTCCGCCCCCGTAGAATGGGCGGGTTCCCCATTTCCCAGATCAGAAGGAATACTCCGTGCTTCGCACCCACTCGGCAGGCTCTCTGCGAGCCGAGCACATCGGTCAGACCGTCACCCTCTCGGGTTGGGTCGATCGCCGTCGTGACCACGGAGGAGTCGCTTTCATCGATCTGCGGGACGCCTCCGGCATCGCTCAGGTCGTCATCCGCGACGAGGAGATCGCGCACCCGCTGCGCAACGAATTCGTGCTGAAGGTGACCGGCGAGGTGTCGCTGCGCCCCGATGGCAACGCGAACCCGAACCTCCCCACCGGCGAGATCGAGCTCATCGCGACCGACGTCGAGGTGCTGAACGAGTCCGCTCCCCTCCCCTTCCAGGTCTCCACGGCACTCGCCGACACCGAGACCGTGGGCGAGGAAGCCCGTCTCAAGTACCGCTACCTCGACCTGCGTCGTCCGGCCCCCGCATCCGCTCTGCGCCTGCGCTCGAACGTCTACAAGGCGATCCGCGACGTGCTGCACGCCGACGACTTCACCGAAGTCGAGACGCCCACCCTCACGCGCTCCACGCCAGAAGGCGCGCGCGACTTCCTGGTGCCAGCTCGCCTGAGCCCCGGCAGCTGGTACGCCCTGCCGCAGTCGCCGCAGCTGTTCAAGCAGCTGCTGATGGTCGGTGGCGTCGAGAAGTACTTCCAGATCGCCCGCTGCTACCGCGACGAGGACTTCCGCGCCGACCGTCAGCCGGAGTTCACGCAGCTCGACATCGAGATGAGCTTCGTCGACCAGGAAGACGTGATCACGCTCATGGAGTCGCTCATCGTGGCGATGTGGGCGACGATCGGTGTCGAGGTGGCCACGCCCCTGCCGCGCATGACCTACGCCGACGCCATGGCCAAGTACGGCTCCGACAAGCCCGACCTGCGCTTCGGACTCGAGCTCGTCGAGGCGACCGAGTACTTCAAGGACACCCCGTTCCGCGTCTTCCAGGCGGAGTACGTCGGCGCGGTGCGCATGCCCGGTGGCGCCTCGCAGCCCCGCAAGCAGCTCGACGCCTGGCAGGACTGGGCCA
>NZ_JAGYWT010000640.1:0-1204 GCF_019279095.1 Microbacterium sp. BF1
TGCCGGTGACGGCCGCGAACACGATGTTGTTGGCGACGATGCGCAGGTTGTCGGGGTTGTCCTTGGCCAGCCGGTAGCTGCGCAGGTGCGCGGTCTTCGCCTCATCCAGGCGTCCGGCGCGCAGGTAGGGCAGGAGCACGCGCGAGAGCGCGTGCTCCGGCTCCTCGCCGCAGGAGAAGCCGCCCTCGATCATCTCCTCGACGAGGACGATCGCCTCCGCGTCGCGATCGGTGTCGGCGAAGAAACCGGCGATCTGGCTGCGCCCGCACGCGTCGCAGTGGCTGTGGTCGTCGCGCGGCGTGGCCTCCAGCTGCACCCGCAGTGCCTCGGCCTCATCCATGCGGCCCGCATCCCAGGCGTCTTCGAAGCGGGCGGTGAGCACGCCGCTGACGCCGAGGCCCGCCGCACGGTAGTGGGATTCCATGTCGTCGAGCACGGCGGCGATCTGCTCCTGCGAGAACGCGGGGGAGGACCGCAGCGACGACGCCATCCACTTGAACTGCCACATCAGGTCGGCACCGCCGTTGTCGAGGTCGGCGGGGAAGCGCTGCGGGTCGGCGTCGTGGTGGGCGAGGCACCATGCGAACGAATTGAGCATGACGTCGGTCGCGCCGTTCATGTTCGCCGACGCCGTCTGACGCATCCGTGCCTCGTATTCGAGACGCTCGTCGCCGATCTCCACGGCGAGGGCGACGGCCTCGGCGACCAGGGCCTGCTCAGCGGGCCCCCAGGGGGTGCGATCGATCTCCTCGATCAGCTGCTGGAAGCGCTTCTTCGGACGTGCCATGGACGGAACCTTTCGGGGAGGATTCAGCGAGCGTCGCCGAAGGGGATGGTGTCCCCCTCCAGACCGGCCGAGAGTGAGACGAGGTCGGCGAGGGCGCTGGTCATCAGAGCCCTGTCGGCATCGGCGAGCGGGTGGTGTCCGGCGAGCAGCGCCTGGATGTAGAGCAGCTGCACCGTGCGGGCGAACACCGCGTCGTCCTGCACGCGCACCAGGGCGCGCACGACGCGGTTCGACCAGTTCAGGCACAGCCGAGCCCGCAGATCGTCCTCGCGCGCGGAGGACAGGGTCTGGTCGATGCGATCCAGCACGCCGCCCCACAGGGCGCCGGTGATGCCCTTGGTGCGCCCGCGATCGATCGCCCGCAGCACCTCGGGGTCGGCCACGTAGAGCCCGGCCAGGTCGGGGCGGTCGATGGAG
>NZ_JAGYWT010000641.1:0-1194 GCF_019279095.1 Microbacterium sp. BF1
GGTGGATGAGCGGGATGTTCGTCTTGGCGTCGAACAGCGCGGCGGGAAGCTCGATCGAGCCTGCCTTCTTGCCGTCTGCCTTGAGGACGTCGAGCGCGAGAGTGGAGTCAGCCATGATCATGGACCTTCCCGGCTTCACCTACGTCGAGCCGCTGGGCACCGGCGGCTTCGCCGACGTCTTCCTCTACGAGCAGGAGATGCCGCGCCGCCGGGTGGCGGTGAAGGTGCTGCTCGCCGATCGCATCTCCAGCGGCGCCGCCCAGGAGTTCGCGGATGAGGCGAACGTCATGGCGATGCTCTCCACGCACCCCGCGATCGTGACGATCTACCAGGCAGGGGTCGCCGGAGACGGACGCCCCTACCTGGTGATGGAGTACTGCCCGCGGCCCAACCTCCAGCTGCGCGCGCGGAAGGATCCGTTCTCGGTGGCCGAGGCACTCCGGGTCGGTGTGCAGGTGGCCGGTGCCGTCGAGACAGCGCACCGCGCCGGTGTGCTGCACCGCGACATCAAGCCCGCCAACATCCTGGTCACCGAGTACAACAGGCCGGCGCTCACCGACTTCGGCATCGCGTCCACCACCGGAGCCACGGGAGAGGCGTCGGGGATGTCGATCCCGTGGTCGCCCCCCGAATCGTTCGCCGAGCCGCCGCAGAGCGGACCGCGCACGGATGTGTGGGCACTCGGGGCGACGCTGTACACACTGCTCGCCGGACGATCGCCGTTCGAGCGACCGGGAGAGCGCAACTCCAGCGCCGACCTCATCGAGCGCATCGAGCGCGCTGCGCTCCCCTCGCTGAAGCGGCCGGACTCCCCGGAGAGTCTGCAACGGCTGCTCGAGCGCTCGATGGCGAAGAACCCCGACGACCGTTTCCCGAGTGCGGTGGCGTTCGCGCGAGCGCTGCAGAAGGTGCAGATCGAGCTCTCGCATTCGGTGACGCCGATCGACATCGTCGACGACCATCCGCCCGCGGAAGACCTGGATGACGACGGCGACGGTCTCACCCGGGTGCGGGAGATCGTCAGCATCGATCCCGACATGGCGTCGTTCACCCGTCCGTCGGCGACGACGCAGCGGAAGGACCCTCCGGCCATGTTGCCGGGGATGCCGCGCTTCGACGCGCCGGTCGCCGAGGAGCCGTCCGTCGAGCAGACACAGCTGCGTGCGCCGACCCCGGCTCCCGCTGCTCCGATGG
>NZ_JAGYWT010000642.1:0-1189 GCF_019279095.1 Microbacterium sp. BF1
CCGCCTACGCACCGTGGCCGTCTGCCCTCGCAGCGCGATGGGCCGACGGCGCCACGATCTCCGGGCTCGGGATGCTGCTGCACCAGGCGGTGCGCCAGATCCGTATCTTCCTGCACGGTGATCCCGCCGCCGAACTGCCGGATGAGGTCGCCGTGATCGCGGCGATGCGTGCCGCCATCTGACTCGATCGGCGTCGACGACGAAACGCGGCGCGGCGGGGGTGCGAACCCGTGGGAGACTGGAGCAATGCTCCGCGTGCTCACGGCCGGCGAATCGCACGGCCCAGAACTCATCGCCGTCATGGAGGGTCTGCCCTCCGGCGTCCCTGTGTCGTCCGAGGCCATCCAGGCCGACCTCTCTCGCCGCAAGCTCGGCTACGGCCGGGGTTCGCGGATGAAGTTCGAGCAGGACGAGCTGACGATCTCCGGCGGTGTGCGCCACGGCAAGAGCCTCGGCAGCCCGATCGCCCTGCGCATCGGCAACACCGAGTGGCCGAAGTGGATCGAGGTCATGAACCCCGAGCCGGTCGAGCTCACCGACAGGTCCCGCGGACGCAGCGCTCCTCTCACGCGCCCGCGCCCGGGGCACGCCGACCTCGTGGGCATGCAGAAGTACGACTTCGACGAGGCACGTCCGATCCTCGAGCGTGCGAGCGCCCGTGAGACGGCGGCTCGCGTGGCTCTCGGCGCGATCGCCCGCTCGTTCCTCGGCGAACTCGGCATCCGTCTCGTCAGCCACACGCTCTCGATCGGTCCGGTACGCGTGCCTGAAGGCTCGCCTCTGCCCACCCCGGACGACGTGGACGCGCTCGACGCCGATCCGTTGCGCTGCTTCGACGCAGCCACCTCTGCACTGATGGTCGCCGAGGTCGACGATGCGAAGAAGGACGGCGACACGCTCGGTGGCATCGTCGAGGTTCTCGCCTACGGGCTGCCCCCGGGGCTCGGCTCGCACGTGCACTGGGACCGCCGCCTCGACGCACGTCTCGCGCAAGCGCTCATGAGCATCCAGGCGATCAAGGGCGTCGAGGTCGGCGACGGCTTCGAGACCACGCGTCGTCGCGGTTCGGCGGCGCACGACGAGCTCTTCGCCACCGCCGACGGCATCACCCGCGGCTCCGACAGGGCCGGCGGGACCGAGGGCGGCATGTCGACCGGCACCGTGCTGCGTGTGCGCGCCGGGATGAAGC
>NZ_JAGYWT010000643.1:0-1175 GCF_019279095.1 Microbacterium sp. BF1
CGAAGGCGAACGCCTGCTCGCCCGCCTCATCGGTCTCCGCCGCGATCTTCAGACCGGTCGGGCTGTTGGTCGTCTCGTAGTCGAGGAACGTGAGCTTGTCGTTGATGGTCGCATCGACCCGTCCCTGCGCCAGGGACGGGGCAGAGTCGATCCCTGCCACTGGAGCGGGAACGACAGCGACGGCCAGCTCGCCGGAAGCCGCGGGTCGAAGCTCAGGTCGCCTGCGTAGTCGCGCATGCCGCCGAAGCCGCACACCAGGGCCGTCCACACCCCGCCGGCGGAGGCGACGTGCACGCCGTCGGCCGCGTTGTGGTGCAGATCATGCAGGTCGACGAACAGCGACTGCTCGAAGTACTTCTGCGCGAGGTCCTGGTAGCCGACCTCGGCCGCGAGGATCGACTGCACGACGGCCGACAGGGTCGAGTCGCCCGTGGTCAGCGGGTCGTAGTAGTCGAAGTCGGCCTTCTTCTCCTCGGGCGTGAAGTGGTTGCCCTGAAGGAACAGCGCGAGCACGACGTCGGCCTGCTTGAGCACCTGGAACCGGTAGATCACCAGCGGGTGGAAGTGCAGCAGGAGCGGACGCTGCTCGGCGGGTGTGTTGGCCAGATCCCACACCTCGCGCTCGAGGAACAGGGAATCCTGCGGATGGATCCCGAGCCCCTCGCTGTACGGGATGTACATGGCCTCTGCGGCGCGGTCCCACGCTTCGGCCTCGCCCGGACCGAGGCCGGTGCGGTCGACCAGCTTCACGTAGTCGTCAGGGTGGCTCTCCTTGATCTCGCGCACGATCTTGGCCGCGTAGCGCAGGTTGTAGCGCGCCATCACGTTCGTGTAGAGATTGTCGTTCACGACCGTCGTGTACTCATCCGGCCCGGTGACGCCGTGGATGTGGAAGGTCTCGATCCCGTCTCCCGGCGCTCCCTCGACGAGACGCGAGGCACGCCAGAAGCCGAGGGTCGCCCACAACCGCGCCGTCTCGATCGCGATGTCGGCGCCCTCGCGCCGCAGGAACTCCTCGTCGCCCGTCGCGCGCACGTACTTGCCCAGCGCGAAGCTGATGTCGGCGTTGATGTGGTACTGCGCGGTACCGGCGGCGTAGTAGGCCGAGGCCTCCTCGCCGTTGATGGAGCGCCAGGGGAACAGCGCCCCCGCCTCGTTGAGCTGCGATGCCCGTC
>NZ_JAGYWT010000644.1:0-1173 GCF_019279095.1 Microbacterium sp. BF1
CGAGCTGCGCGCCCTGCGCGACCTCGCGGAGAAGCTCCGCGCCCGCTGACCTCCCCTGCACAGCGCAGAGCGCCGTGCGAGGTACTCCTGTTCCGCTCACAACCGTCGTCTCCTCAACGCGGGCGGGCACTATCTGGCAGGGTGGGGGACGAAGGCGCGCACCACGGCGCGCTCGAGACCGCCCCCTCGGGGGGAACCAGGGAGGTCATCCATGGAGATCGCCGGAATCGTCGGCATCCTCGTCATCGTCGGAATCGCCGTCGTCGTCGTCGTCGTCCTACTGCTCATCCTGCTGCTGTTCGCACGCAGCTGGATCAAGGTCGCTCGCGCCGACGAGGCACTCGTGATCTCCGGTCGCAAGCAGAAGGTGCAGACCGCAGTCCTCTCGGCAGACGGCTCGAGCAGGTCCGAGATGTCGGAGTCGCCGGTCACGGTCATCGTGAACGGCAAGTCGCTCGTCAACCCGATCACGCAGCGCCACGAGATCATCTCGCTGCGCTCACGCCAGGTCTCCCTCAACGCCGAGGCCCAGTCGCTCGACAGCGTGACCCTGAACGTCGACGGCGTCGCGATCGTGAAGATCGGCTCCGACCCGATCCTGGTGCGCCGTGCCGCCGAGCGCTTCGCCTCGCAGGACAAGGCGATCGAGCAGTTCACCACCGAGCAGCTCGAAGGTGCCCTCCGCGGCATCGTGGCCACCCTCTCGGTCGTCGAGCTGATGCGCGAGCGCAAGAAGTTCTCCGACCAGATCGCCGCCGATGTCTCTCAGGAGCTCGCCGAGCAGGGCCTGATCCTCGACTCGTTCCAGATCAAGGGCATCACCGACAAGGTCGGCTACATCCAGTCGCTCGGTGCTCCTGAGATCCAGGCGAAGCGCCAGTCCGCGGAGATCTCGCAGACCAACGCCGACCGCGCGATCAACCAGAAGAACATCGCGAACCAGGAAGCCAACCTGATCGAGCAGACCGCGCTCGACACCAACACTGCGAACTCCAACGCCGGCATCGGTCGGGCTCGCGCCGAGGCCGAGCAGGCTGAGAACCTCGATGCGAGGGTTCGGACCCTGCTGGATCACGCCGGCGACGATGTCGCCCTCTTTGTCCTTGAAGTCACCGAGCACGACGTCGTCCGCGATGTCGCGCAGACGCTGGCTGATGACCTGCTTGGCGGCGA
>NZ_JAGYWT010000645.1:0-1170 GCF_019279095.1 Microbacterium sp. BF1
GGGTGCCGATGCCATCGCTCTCGCCGCGTCCTTGCGGTGACGGATGGCCTGGATGCCGAGGAAGATCAGGTACCCGGCGCCGAGCACCTTGACGATCGTGAACAGCGCGACCGACTGCGCGATCACGCCGCATCGGCGTCCGCTCGGGCGCAGCTGGTCGGATCGATGAACGCGGGGGTGAACGATCTCATCTCCGGTGTCGATCTCGCCGACGTGGTCCCGGAGAGCGTCGTCAAGATCCCGACCGGCCGGCTCGTGGGATCGCAACTGATCTCGGGCCTGCTCTGGTTCGTGTTCTTCGGAGCGATCTTCGCGGTCGCGATGGGCAGTGCGCTGATCGGCATGCTGGCCGACGGCGTCACCGACGGCGGCATCGTTATCCTCGGGATGGGCCTCGGCATGGGTGTGCCCATGGTCATCGCCGTGGTCGGTATCACCTGGGCGCAGATCTCGAAGTCCCTCCGCTACTCGATCGCGCCGACCCCGGACGGTGTGCGGATCACCTACGGTCTTCTCACGACCGTGACCGAGACCCTTCCGCCCGGACGCATCTTCGCGGTGGAGGTCTCGCAGTCGCTGCTGTGGCGCCCGTTCGGCTGGTGGACGATCAAGATCAACCGGATGAGCGGCAAGAGCGCCGCTCAGCAGTCGTCCGGGAGCGGGCAGCAGTTCAACGTGGTGCTGCCGGTCGGCAAGCGCGCCGACGTCGAGCGAGTGCTCGCTCTGGTGCTGCCCGACGTGCCGGCGGAGAGCATCCCGTTCCTCTGGGAACAGGGCATCGTCGGCCCCGCAGACGGCGACACCTATCGCACGATGGCGCGGCGCGCGCGGTGGCGGCGTCCGTTCTCCTGGAAGCGTCATGGCTACCTGGTCGCCGACTTCGGTCTGCTGCTGCGCCGCGGGAACGTGTGGCGCAAGCTCGCGGTGTTCCCGCTGGCACGCCTGCAGGGCGTCTCCCTCAGCCAGGGACCGATCGATCGGGCACAGCGGGTCTCCGGCGCGCAGGTGCACACCGTGCCCGGTCCCATCACCGGATACCTCTCGGGGTTCGAGCGGGCGGACGCGCTGGCGCTGATCGACGAGGTCAGCCTCGCTGCCGCCGAGGCGGCCTCGCGCGACACCACTCACCGGTGGAGCGCGCACACCGATGCGGCAACGGTGGCCGCTCCT
>NZ_JAGYWT010000646.1:0-1163 GCF_019279095.1 Microbacterium sp. BF1
GAGCCCGGAGTGACGATCGAGCAGATCGCGAAAGACTTCGGGGTCCACCCGATGACGTTGCAGAAGTGGCTGCGTCGCGCCGACGTCGACGAGGGTGCCAAGCCCGGCCAATCCCGTGTCGAAGGGGCTGAGCTGCGGGAGGCGCGGAAACGGATCCGGCTGCTGGAGCAGGAGAACGAGGTGTTGCGTCGAGCGGCGGCGTATCTGTCGCAGGCGAACCTCCCGGGAAAAGGTTCTACCCGCTCGTGACGGAGCTCGCCGCCGCAGGGATTCCTGTGACGGTGACGTGTCGGGTGCTCAAGCTCTCCCGCCAGCCCTATTACCGGTGGCTGGCGGATCCCATCACCTCCAGCGAGGTGGTGGAGGCGTATCGCGCGAACGCGCTCTTCGACGCGCACCGCGACGACCCCGAGTTCGGGCACCGGCTCCTCGCCGACGAGGCCCGTGATGCGGGCGAATCCATGTCGGATCGGACGGCGTGGCGGATCGCGTCCACGAATGGGTGGTGGAGCGCGTTCGGGAAGAAGCGCGGCAAGGGCCGGCGCCCCGGCCCACCCGTCCACGACGACCTCTGCGCCGTCATCGACGAGGACGGCAGAACGCGTCACGTGTTCGCCGCCGACGCGCCGAACGAGCTCTGGCTCGTGGACATCACGGAGCACAAAACGAGTGAAGGCAAGCTCTACCTCTGCGCGATCAAGGACGTGTATTCGGGCCGGATCGTCGGGTACTCGATCGACTCGAGAATGAAGTCCCGCTTGGCCGTCCAGGCGCTCGAGAACGCCGCCCAGATGCGCGGTGATGTCGCCGGCTGCATCGTCCACTCGGACCGAGGATCTCAATTTCGGAGCAGGAAGTTCCTGCGCGCCCTGGCCTGCCACCGCATGGTCGGATCGATGGGCAGAGTCGGCTCCAGCGGCGACAACGCCGCCATGGAATCGTTCTTCGCCCTGCTGCAGAAGAACGTCCTCGACCGCCGCTCGTGGACCACCCGGGAACAGCTCCGGATTGCGATCGTCACCTGGATCGAGCGGACCTACCACCGCCGGAGGCGCCAACTCCGCCTGGGCCGTTTGACGCCCATCGAGTTCGAGACCATCATGAACACGACCGCCGCACTGGCGGCGTGACTACAACCTGTCACCTATTCGTGCAGCAGTCCC
>NZ_JAGYWT010000647.1:0-1160 GCF_019279095.1 Microbacterium sp. BF1
ACGGCAACCGCGTCGACGAGGGTCGTGCGATCCTCGCCGAGTACGCGCACCCGCTCGTGACCCTGGCCGCCACCATGGACGAGGGCGCCGACAAGGCCGCCGAGCTCGCCAACGCCTGAGACTGAAGGACGAGAAGAATGTCGATTTACCTCAACAAGGACTCCAAGGTCATCGTCCAGGGCATCACCGGCGGCGAGGGCACCAAGCACACCGCACTGATGCTCAAGGCCGGCACCCAGGTCGTCGGTGGCGTGAACGCCCGCAAGGCCGGCACCACGGTCTCGCACACCGACAAGGACGGCAACGCCGTCGAGCTGCCCGTCTTCGGCTCGGTCGCCGAGGCCATGAAGGAGACCGGCGCCGACGTGTCGATCGCCTTCGTGCCCGGCGCCTTCACGAAGGACGCGATGATCGAGGCCATCGATGCCGAGATCCCGCTGCTCGTCGTGATCACCGAGGGCGTTCCCGTCGGCGACTCGGCCGAGGCCTGGGCCTACGCCCAGAGCAAGGGCAACAAGACCCGCATCATCGGCCCGAACTGCCCCGGCATCATCACGCCGGGCGAGGCGCTCGTGGGCATCACTCCGGCGAACATCACGGGCAAGGGACCGATCGGCCTCGTGTCGAAGTCGGGCACCCTGACCTACCAGATGATGTTCGAGCTGCGCGACCTGGGCTTCTCCACCGCCATCGGCATCGGCGGCGACCCGGTCATCGGCACCACGCACATCGACGCGCTCGCCGCGTTCGAGGCCGACCCCGAGACCAAGGCGATCGTGATGATCGGCGAGATCGGCGGCGACGCCGAGGAGCGCGCGGCCGACTACATCAAGGCGAACGTCACCAAGCCGGTCGTCGGCTACGTCGCGGGCTTCACCGCTCCCGAGGGCAAGACCATGGGTCACGCCGGTGCGATCGTGTCCGGTTCCGCCGGTACCGCTCAGGCGAAGAAGGAGGCCCTCGAGGCCGCCGGCGTCAAGGTCGGCAAGACGCCGTCCGAGACGGCAGACCTGATGCGCGCGATCATCGAAGCGCTCTGATCTGAGCTACGCTTGATCTGAAGGCCCCGGACTCCACTCCGGGGCCTTCTTTCATGCCCGTCCGTGCCCGTTCGGTCGGCTGCTCGACGGCGGGCAGCGCCCCGGCTCAGCTCCGCGGCG
>NZ_JAGYWT010000648.1:0-1154 GCF_019279095.1 Microbacterium sp. BF1
GGTCGCCCGGGTCGTCGAGCTCGGCGACCGCCTGACGCAACCGCTCGAGGCGCACGGGCTTGAGCAGATAGTCGGCAGCCCGCAGCTCGAACGCCTCCACCGCCCTGGCCTCGTCGGCGGTCACGAACACGACGGACGGCGGTTCGGCGAGGGTCATCAGAGCGCGCGCGAGCTCCATCCCGTTCAACCCCGGCATGTGGATGTCGAGGAACGCGATCCGCACCGCCCGCTCGGACAGCACCCGCAGTGCCTCAGCCCCCGACGATGCCGTGAGGATCTCACCGACGCGGGGGTCGGTGCGCAGCAGGTGGACCAGCTCGTCCAGGGCGGGTCTCTCGTCGTCCGCGACGAGCACATCGATCGGAGGTGCGATGGTCATCATGAACGTCAGTCGTTGTCCGGGTCGTGCTGCGGCTGCGATTTCGGGACCCGCATGCGCACCAGGGTACCGGCGCCGGTGTTCGTCTCCACCACCAGGCCTCCGTCCGCGCCGTAGAGCTGACGCAGCCGGGTGTCGACGTTGCGCAGACCCACGTGGACGCCGTCGTCGCCCGCCGTGAGGGTCGCTCTCAGCCCCTCGGGGTCCATGCCGACCCCGTCGTCCTCGACCGTGATCTCGGTGTGGGTGCCGTCGTCGCGCGAGGCGATGCGGATCTCCCCTCCCCCGACGCCGGGTTCGAGACCATGACGGACCGCGTTCTCGACGAGCGGCTGCACCGACAGGAACGGGATGACCGTCGCGAGCGTCTCCGGCGCGATCTGCAGGGTGACCCTCAGCCGGTCACCGAAGCGGGCCCGCTCGAGCTCGAGGTAGGAGTGGATGCTGCCCAGCTCTTCGGCGATCGTGGTGAACTCGCCCTGTCGACGGAGCGAGTAGCGGGTGAAGTCGGCGAACTCGAGCACAAGCTCGCGCGCACGCGTAGGGTCGGTGAGCACGAACGACGCGATCGCCGTGAGGGCGTTGTAGATGAAGTGCGGGGAGATCTGCGCCCGCAACGACCGCAGCTCAGCCTCGGCCAGCTGCGTCCTCGACGCATCGAGTCCGCCGAGTTCGACCTGCGCCGCGCACCAGTCGGCGACCTCTTCGGCCGCCCGCACCAGCGCTGCCCGCACGGATGCTGCGAAGGCGACCACGACACCCACCACGCGTCCGT
>NZ_JAGYWT010000649.1:0-1152 GCF_019279095.1 Microbacterium sp. BF1
AAGCGACGGCGAAGCCCACGCTGGTCCACAGGAGGGCACGCGCGCGATCTCGCGCGATCAGGATGCCGGCTACGACGAGCCCGAGCAGCACCCATGGCAGCCAGAACCCCGCCGCGACCGCGATCTGGTAGACGGTGCGCACCAGGACCAGCGCGTCAGCCTGGGCGATCGGGACCGACCTGTCGATCTCGGGGATGAGCTGGGCGAATCCGACGCCACGCTCGGTCAGCACCACCTTGACCCGGTCGACGACCTGACCGAGGTCGATCGAGAGCACTCCATCGTCAGCGAGCTGCACGGCGGTGTCCCGGCTGTTCTGCAGGATCGCGACCGCGCGTTCGTGCGTGAACCGCAGCGATTGCGCCCAGATGTCGGCGAACTGATCGGATGCCACGACGTCGTGGATCACGCCGTCGACGAGGGAGGTGAGCCCGCTGGCCGCCGGGGCCTCCAGATGGGAGAGTGCGGATGACGCGCGGGGCGGAAGGTCGAGTTCACGGATTCCGTCGAACACCTCTGCGACGATCTCGCTGAAGTCCACCTGCTCCTGGATGGCGGCGCTGACCTGATCCGCGACGAAGTCCTGTACGTCGGGATCCTCGGCGAGCGGTGCGAAGGTCGCGACGAACCGATCGGCATCGACGAGCTGCAGCCGGGCCCAGGTGCCCATCGCGGCTATCGGAGCCATCAGGACCGCGAGAGCGAGCACGATCCCCGCGACGATGCTCCTCCCCACCGGCCGGCGGCGGGGCCGCTTGAGCGTCTCGTTCTCGTGCTCGAGGAGGACGACGCGGGCCCGCAGGTCTTCCAGTTCACTCATTCGTTGTCCTCGTCTCGGCTGTCGTTCCGACGGCGGGCTGCCGGTCTCGTCAGCTCAGGAGCTTCTGCTTCGCCGCGGCGAACTCCGCATCGGAGAGCACGCCGGAATCCTTGAGGGATGCGAGCTGCTGCAGCTTCGCGATCAGATCGTCAGCGGCGGCGGGTGCCGCCGGAGGCGGAGACGAGTACTGGGCCGCTGCATTCTTGGCGGCGGCATCGACCTGCGCCTGCTGCTGCGCGGCCGCATACTGCTGCTGCTCGTACTCGCCCTGCGCACGCTCCTGCTGATGCCGCGACATCGCGCCGCCGCTGACGATCTGATCGCGAAGCTGC
>NZ_JAGYWT010000065.1:0-8519 GCF_019279095.1 Microbacterium sp. BF1
GCAGGGAGGCCAGACGCGTGTCTGACCATCTCGACGCCAGCGAGCCGTCCGACGAGACCGAGCTCGCGATCGAGGGCGCGCTGCGTCCGACCAGCCTGGGGGAATTCGTCGGACAGCAGAAGGTCCGCGGTCAGCTGCAGCTCCTCCTCGAGGCCGCACGCATCCAGAGCCGTCCGGCCGACCACATCCTGCTGGCAGGGCCTCCGGGGCTCGGCAAGACGACGCTCGCGATGATCGTGGCGCACGAGAGCGAGCGTCCGCTGCGTCTGTCCAGCGGTCCGGCGATCCAGCACGCCGGAGACCTCGCCGCTCTGCTGTCGAGCCTGGTGCCAGGCGAAGTCCTGTTCATCGACGAGATCCACCGGATGGCGCGCTCCGCGGAGGAGATGCTCTACCTCGCGATGGAGGACTACCGCATCGACATCATGGTGGGCAAGGGCGCGGGCGCCACGAGCATTCCGCTCGAACTCTCGCCGTTCACCCTCGTCGGCGCGACGACGCGCTCCGGTCTGTTGCCGAACCCCCTGCGTGATCGCTTCGGTTTCACCGGGCACCTGGAGTTCTATGAGGAGTCGGAGCTCGAACAGGTGATCGCCCGCTCGGCCGCCGTCCTCGGCGTCGATCTGCCGACGGATTCGCTCTCCGAGATCGCCCGCCGCTCGCGCGGCACACCGCGCATCGCCAACCGTCTGCTGCGCCGTGTGCGCGACTATGCCCTGGTGCACACGGGGGGAGTGGCGACCATCCGCGAGGTCCGTGCGGCGCTGGAACTCTACGACGTCGATCCGATCGGCCTCGACCGCCTGGACCGTGCCGTGCTGGAAGCACTGGTGCGTCGATTCCGCGGGGGTCCGGTCGGGCTCAGCACACTCGCGGTGGCGGTCGGCGAGGAGGCTGAGACGGTGGAGAGCGTGGTCGAGCCCTACCTCGTGCGCATCGGGTTCCTCGGACGCACTCCCCGTGGCCGTGTCGCGATGCCGGAGGCGTACGCGCATCTGGGCGTCGCTCATCCGGACGGGATGCTTACGTTGGATGACCTATAATCGCTGGAGACTTCCCGGTTACCTTCGCGCGCCCAAAGGCTGGAGCGTGCACCTGAGAAAGGCGCTTCCCCCATGCCCATGGAATTCCTGCTCTTCGGCCTTCTTGCCGTCCTCCTCGTCTTCATGATCTTCAACACACGCAAGCGCACGAAGCAGATGAAGGCAGAGCAGGAGGAGAAGGCCACCAAGACTGTTCCGGGCGCCAAGGTGCTCCTGCAGGGCGGCATCTACGGGACGATCGTCGCGTACGACCCCGAAGACCTCGACACGCCGGCGCTGGTCGAGATCGCTCCCGGCACCATCATCGACGTCCACAGCCAGGCCATCCTGCGAGTCGTCGAGCCCAAGGACGCCATCGTCGACGCGTCGGCAGATGAGATCGTCGAGGAGCAGGTCGCCGACGAGTCGATCGCTCCGGCCGTCGAGACTCCCGAGGAGACCCGCGCCCGCCTCGAGCGCGACGCCGACGACAAGTAAGCCCGGGGCCGACGCGGCCGCTCGGATCTCCGTCCTTCCAGAAAGCTGACACACGTGGCTTCATCCTCTCCCGTCCGTCACGCCTGGCGGGTCCTTCTCGGCCTGCTCCTCGTGACGGGCGTGCTCTTCGGCATCAACGCGCTGGGCGTGTACGTCTTCAAGGACAGCAACGGGGAGGCCGCGAGCTCGTGGTCACCCGAGCTCGCCCTCGACCTCCAGGGCGGCACGCAGATCGTCCTGAGCGCGGAGACCGAGGACGGCGCCGCCCCCTCGACCGAGCAGCTCGATCAGGCCGCTGCGATCATCCGTCAGCGCGTCGACGCCTCAGGTGTCGCCGAGGCCGACATCACCACCGAGGGCGGACAGAACATCGTCGTCCAGATCCCGGGTGAGGCCGACGCGCAGACACGGGAGCGGATCCAGTCGAGCGCTCAGCTCGAGTTCCGCCCCGTTCTGTACACCACGGCGGCGACCAACGAGTTCGTCGGCGAGGACGGCAACTCCACGCCGTACCCGAGCCCGGACCCGGGGCTCAACTCGACGCCGACGGCCGAGCCGACCGACGCGAGCGACGTCTCCTGGGTCACGGACAAGCTGGCCGCGGAGTTCCAGGCGTACGACTGCGCGAACCCCGACAACAACGCCGCGAAGGCGCCGAAGGACCAGCCGCTCATCGCCTGCTCGGCGGACGGGACGGCGAAGTACATCCTCGGACCTGCCGAGCTCGACGGAACCGCCATCACAGACGCCTCGGCCGGTCGCGATCCGAAGTCGGGCGCATGGCTCGTCCAGCTCACGATGAACGGCGACGGGGCCGACGCCTTCGGCAAGGTCAGCACCCGTCTGAACCAGAACCGCATCGACGGGCTCACGCCGCGCGATCAGTTCGCGTTCGTGCTCGACGGCAACGTGATCAGCGCGCCGCGCATGAACGGCCAGATCCTCGACGGAAAGCCGAGCATCTCGGGCAGCTTCACACAGGAGACCGCGACGACTCTCGCGGACCAGCTCAAGTTCGGTGCTCTTCCGCTCAGCTTCACTGTGCAGAGCTCCGACACGATCTCGGCCACGCTGGGCACCCAGCAGCTGCAGATCGGTCTGATCGCCGGACTCATCGGTCTCGCGTTGGTGGCGATCTACTCGCTGATCGTCTATCGCGCCCTCGGGTCGGTGATCATCGCGTCGATCGCGGTGATGGCGATCCTCACCTACATCATCATCTGCATCCTGGCGTGGCGCATCGGCTTCCGCCTGTCGCTCGCCGGTGTCGCCGGTCTGATCGTCTCCATCGGTTTCACGGCCGACTCGTTCATCGTGTACTTCGAGCGAATACGAGACGAACTCCGCGATGGAAAGTCGATCACCTCTGCGGTGGAAGACGGCTGGGGTCGCGCCAAGCGCACGATCTACATCTCGAAGTCCATCAACATCCTCGCGGCGCTCGTGCTCTACATCCTGGCCGACGCCACGGTGAAGGGCTTCGCGTTCACGCTCGGCCTCACGACGCTCATCGACGTGTTCATCTTCGTGATCTTCACGCATCCGGTGATGCAGTTGCTCGCTCGCACGCGATTCTTCGGCGGAGGCCACAAGCTCTCCGGTCTCGACCCCGAGGCTCTGGGCGCCGTGTACCGCAGCCGCTCGCAGTATCGCGAGGTGACCACGGTATCCGCAGGGCGGGGCGCGAAGAACGCCCGCTCCCGCGGTGAGGCGGATCGCAGACAGACCATCGCCGAACGCAAGCGCGCCGAGGCCCTCGCGGGTGACAAACCCACCAACGCCGGAAGTGAGGGAGACGCCTGATGCCTTCCATGAATGAGTTCGGCAACAACCTCTACTCGGGGAAGACCTCTTTCCCGTTCGTCGGCAAGCGGCGTTTGTGGTTCATCATCGCGATCATCCTGGTCGTCGGCTCGGCGTTGGTGCCGCTCATCCGTCCTATCCAGTTCTCGATCGAGTTCACGGGTGGATCGCAGTTCACCGTGCAGGCGCCGGACAGCCTCGATCAGGAGACGGCGACCACAGCCGTGCAATCGGTCGTCCCCGGCGCTGCGACCAAGGTCGTCGTCGTCAGCGGCAAGGACGTCCGCGTCC
Source organism: Microbacterium sp. BF1 (assembly GCF_019279095.1). NCBI lineage: Bacteria > Bacillati > Actinomycetota > Actinomycetes > Micrococcales > Microbacteriaceae > Microbacterium > Microbacterium sp. BF1. Next base: position 3,615 of record NZ_JAGYWT010000065.1, read on the forward strand.
AGACCGACCAGATGAGCGCTGCCGAGACCCAGCAGGTCGGCGAGGCACTGGCGAAGGCATACGGCGTCGATCCGTCCGACGTCACTTCCTCCTTCATCGGCCCCGCGTGGGGCGAGAACGTCACGAAGCAGTCGCTGTGGGGTCTTGCGATCTTCCTCGCGCTGACCTTCCTGATCCTCGCGATCTACTTCCGCACGTGGAAGATGTCGGCCGCGGCCATCATCGGTCTGCTCGACGTGCTCGTGATCACGGTGGGCGTCTACGCGCTGGCCGGCTTCGAGATCTCGCCTGCGGCGGTGATCGGCTTCCTGACGATCCTCGCGTACTCGCTGTACGACACCACGGTCGTGTTCGACAAGATCCGGGAGAACACCACGGAGGACGGGGAGAAGTCCGCCCGACTGTTCGGTGAATCGGTGAACCTCGCCGTGAACCAGACGCTGGTGCGCTCCATCAACACCTCGGTCGTCGCAGCGCTGCCGGTCGGCGCCGTGCTCTTCATCGGCGCTTTCTGGCTCGGTGCGGAGTCGCTCACCGACATCTCGCTCTCGATCTTCGTCGGCATCCTGGTGGCGACCTACTCGACGCTCTTCGTGGCTGCTCCGCTCTACTCGCTGTTCCGCGAGAACGAGCCGCAGCTCAAGGCACGCGACGCCCGCATCCGTCAGAGCCGCAGCAAGGCGTCGGTCGAGGTCTGACCGGTCAGCTCAGCGGGAGCTCGTCCCGCCCAGCACGCGTAGGATGAACTGATCGGGAGGTGAGTTGATGGCGGAACCACAGACGTCATCGCAGGGTTCGAGTCTGCGACGGCTGGTTCCCCGCATCTTCTCCCGCGCGTCCAGGATCAACGACCTCGACAACCTCATCCGCACAGTGCGCGCGAATCACCCCAAGGGTGACTTCTCGGTCATCGAGAGGGCCTACGCGGTCGCCAAGGAGAAGCACGAGGGTCAGAAGCGCCAGAGCGGCGAGCCGTACATCACTCACCCGCTCGCGGTCGCGCAGATCCTCGCGGAGCTCGGCCTCGGACCGCGGGCGATCGCGGCCGCACTGCTCCACGACACGGTCGAGGACACGGGGTATGCGCTGACCGACCTCACCGCCGAGTTCGGCGACGAGGTCGCGATGCTCGTCGACGGCGTTACCAAACTCGACAAGGTCAAGTACGGCGAGAGCGCTCAGGCCGAGACCGTCCGCAAGATGATCGTCGCGATGTCGAAAGACATCCGGGTGCTGTTGATCAAGCTCGCCGACCGTCTCCACAACGCGCGCACCTGGGGTTTCGTCCCGCCCGAGAAGGCGGCGAAGAAGGCCAAGGAGACGCTGGAGATCTACGCGCCGCTGGCCAATCGCCTCGGTATCCAGGCGATCAAGTCGGAGCTCGAGGATCTCTCCTTCGCGGTGCTGCACCCGAAGATCTACAACGAGATCCACAGCCTCATCGCCCAGCGCACCCCGCAACGCGAGAAGTACCTGACTCAGGTCGTCGAGGAGATCGACGAGGATCTGCGCGATCTCCGCATCCGCGGCAAGGTGGTCGGTCGACCGAAGCAGCTCTACTCGGTGTACCAGAAGATGGTCATCCGCGGTCGCGAGTTCGATGACATCTACGACCTGATCGGCGTCCGGGTGCTGGTCGCCTCGGTGCGCGACTGCTACGCCGTGCTCGGTGCGATCCACGCGCGCTGGACTCCGCTGCCCGGCCGGTTCAAGGACTACATCGCGACGCCCAAGTTCAACCTCTACCAGTCGCTGCACACCACCGTGATCGGCCCCGCCGGCCGCACGGTCGAGATCCAGATCCGCACGCACGAGATGCACCAGCAGGCCGAGTACGGTGTCGCGGCGCACTGGATGTACAAGGAGCGGATGAACGGCGGTGGCAAGACCGAGGTCCGCGCCTCCGACACCGACATGGCGTGGATCGCGCACATCTCCGACTGGCAGGCGGAGACCGCCGACCCCGGTGAGTTCCTGGAGTCGCTCCGGTTCGAGATCGGGGCGAAAGAGGTCTACGTCTTCACCCCGAAGGGCCGCGTGATCGGACTCCCGTCGGGTGCGACCCCGGTGGACTTCGCGTACGCCGTGCACACCGAGATCGGCCACCGCACGATGGGTGCGAAGGTCAACGGTCGTCTGGTTCCGCTGGAATCCGAGCTCAAGAGCGGCGACGTCGTCGAGGTGTTCACCTCGAAGAACCCCGACGCAGGTCCCAGCCAGGACTGGCTCGGCTTCGTCGCGAGCACCCGCGCCCGCAACAAGATCCGCGGATGGTTCACGAAGGAGCGCCGCGAGGAGGCGATCGAGCAGGGCAAGGAGGCCATCGCCCGCGCGATGCGCCGACAGAACCTGCCGCTGCAGCGTCTGATGAGTCATGATTCGTTCACGGAAGTGGCGCGGGGCATGCACTACGAGGACGTGTCCGCACTCTACGCCGCCGTCGGTGAGGGGCATGTCTCCACCCAGTCGGTGCTGGAGAAGGTCACCGCTCTCGTGGCGGCGAGCGACCCCACGACGGGTGCCATCGATCTGCCTGGCAGCGCTCCGAGCCGCGAGCCGCGATCCGGGGACTCCGGTGTGCTCGTTCGTGGAGCCAACGACATCCTGGTGAAGCTGGCCAAGTGCTGCACACCTGTTCCCGGGGATCAGATCGTCGGTTTCGTGACCCGTGGCAGCGGCGTCTCGGTGCATCGTGCCGACTGCGTCAACGTCAAGGCCCTCGGCAGCGAGCAAGACCGGTTCGTCGAGGTGTCCTGGGCACCGACCACCAAGAGCGTGTTCCGCGTGCAGATCCAGGTCGAGGCCCTCGACCGCTCCGGGCTCCTCTCGGACGTCACGCGCGTTCTGAGCGAGCACCACGTCAACATCCTCTCGGCGACGGTCACGACCACCGATGAGCGCCTGGCATTGAGTCGTTTCGTGTTCGAGATGGGTGACGCCGTTCACCTGGACCGTGTGCTCAACGCGGTGCGCCGGATCGACGCCGTCTACGACGTCTACCGCGTCACCTCTTCTTGAGCGAGAGTCGCTCCAGCACGGCCATTCCGACGCGACTGCCGGGAACACGGCTCATGTCGCGCAACGCGTCTCCCGCGGCCTCGGGCGCTTCGGGGAACACGATGGCGAGACGGTCCATCCACGTGAGCACTCGGGGGTCTCGGTGCAGCGTCGTGGCGAGGTCGAGCATCGTCCGCATCGGCGTCGACACCAGCACTCCGCCGATCTGCTGAAGGTCGGACGACGGCACCACGGTGTCGTGGAAGACGAGTCGTGAACTGGTGACGGCTCTGATGCGCCTCTCGACGCAGCGCCTGATGTGATGCACGGCGGGCGGGGCGTCACCGGCGCCGTGGATCCAGGCGGCGGTCGGACCCGAGGCTGCGGTTCCCGGCCTCACCAGGGTGGCGATCGTGCTGGCCCTGACATCGGGCCCCTCGATGAGGTCAGCGGGGACGTAGGCGTCGCCCACCTCCACCACGTGACCGTCGATCCGCGCGGCACTCAGCTCCGACTGGCTCAACCGCTCACCGGGGACGTAGAGAAAGGCGGGGTGCATCACGCCAGTCTGGCGCAGTGCACCCCGCCTCTTCCGAGCTCGCGGGTGAGCTGTGGAGAACGGATCAGCTGCCGAGGGCGCTCAGCCAGGCGCGTCGCGCTTCGAGTGCGTCGGATGCGGCCTTGGCGGCCTTCTTGTCGCCCGCCTTCTGCGCCGCGGCGACCTCGGCCTCGAGCTTCTCGATCGCCTCGAGCAGCTGCGAACTCATGTCGTTCGCGCGTGCCTTGGTCTCCGGGTTGTTCTTCTTCCAGTCCACGTCTTCGCGGCCCTTCAGAGCCTGCTCGATCGCGCGGAGCTTGTCGTCGAGTGCACGCTCCTTCTCCCGGGGGAAGACGCGGCCGATCTCGTCCCACTGCCGCTGGATGCGCGTGAGAAGTGCACGGGCCCGCTTGATGTTCGACTCGTCCGCGACGGCCTTCGCCTCTTCGAGGAGGGCCTCGCGAGCCTCGATCTTCGGCGCGGAGTCTGCCTCTTCCGCAGCGGCCTGCTCGGCACGCGCGGCGTAGAGAGCGTCGCCGGCAGCCTTGAAGCGTGCCCAGAGGGCGTCGTCGGCCTTGCGTCCGGCGCGCCCGGATGCCTTCCACTCGTCGAGGAGGTTGCGATACGCGGGGATGCCGTCCGTGCCACGGGGGGCGAGCGCCTCGGCGCGTTCGACCAGACGGGTCTTCGCGTCGCGCGCTGCCTTGTGCGCATCGTCGAGCTCGGAGTAGAACGCACGGCGCTGCTTGTCGACGATCGCACGGGCGTCGCGGAACCGCTTCCAGAGCTGCTGGGAGATTCCCTTCGACAGGCGCGGTCCGTTCTGCTGCTGCGCCTGCCAGGCGTCGAACAGCTCGCCGAGCTCGGCGGTGACCTGCTTCCACTGCACCTTGCTGAGGTCGCGGGCGGCGATCTCCTCGGCGCGCTCGACGAGGATCGTGCGCTCGGCGATCGCCTTGTCGACGAGCTCCTTGGCCTGCTGCGCCTCCTGCTCGGTGGCTTCCGACAACGACGAGGTGAGCGCGTTGAGTCGATCGCGCAGTCCTGCGAGATCGCCGACGGCGGCGGCATCGGTCGCCTCCTCGATCAGGTGCGCAGCCTGCTTGGCCAGGTCGCCGGCAGAAGCTCCGCCAGCCTGGTGGCGCTGCTCGAGCGTCTGCACCTTGAAGGCGATGTCGTCGAACTTGCGGACGAAGTAGGCGAGGGCCTCGTCGGGAGTGCCGTCGGGGTACTGGCCGACGACGCGCCAGGCATCGCCCTCCTTGACCTCGACGGTTCCGTCATCGGACACGCGACCCCATTCGGCTGAGGTCGAGGATGCGGCCGGCACCGATGCGACGGGCGCGACGGCGGCCGGTGTCGGCGCCTTT
>NZ_JAGYWT010000650.1:0-1148 GCF_019279095.1 Microbacterium sp. BF1
CGCCTCACCCTCGTCCCCGACACCGGAGATGAGGTGACCGACCAGCCCGTCCTCGAACTCAGCGCCTAACCGAAACCAACAGCAGAAGGATCACCGACCGCTACACCACTCGCCGGGGCTTGACCTCGACCGGCGTGTGCTCTCCCGCGAGCGTGTCCAGAAGCACCTGAAGGTCCCACGACACGAGATGGCCAAATCGTGCCGAGTAGATCCCCACTCGATCGATCGCGTAGCTATCTGAGCGATCGAAAAGCGCGTAGGCCACGATCTGGTATAGGTCGAGCAGATCCAACCGGTCCGAGCGAGAACCAGTCCGAGCGTTCTTCGTTCCTATTGAAGTCTTGAAGTCGAGAAGCAATCCGCCCGCGATCACGTCGGCGTCGGCTTTACAGAGCGCCGAGCCATCGAACGTTGGCCCAAGCACATAGGGGCCATCAAGCCTCGGCAGGAGAGACGACCGCGCAACTTCGTCAAGCTCGGCAAGTTGCCGCAGGGCATCATCGGAAGCCAGGCCCAAAAGGCGCTGCGCACTGAAGGATCTCGCCTCGAGCAGTTCAACCAGGGGCGAGCCCGGCTGGAGTCCCGCACGGTACACCTCCGTGAGGAGAGCAAACGCCCATGAAGCTCGCTGCACGGTCACTCGGTCACCGAGTCCAGCTGCCATCTGCGCCGCGATAATAACTGCATCGATCTCGTCAACCAATCCGGGGGCAGACTCGAATGCATTGCGAGCCACCGTCGGGTCGTATTGAGACTTGATCCCGAATCGCATCGCGAAGTCGAAGGCCGCGCCAAGGGTGCCCGGGTTGGCACTTCCTCCGTCGACTCGAAGCTCAGGCTCCTCAGCTCGGTACTGCGCCTGCACGACTTTCGTGTTCGGGAAACGCGAATCGAACAACTGGCGCAACGGAGATGCCTTATCCCGTAGCGCTGCCGTCAAGTTCGTATAGCGATAGTTGTTCATAGCGATCTTTCTAGCAGCGTTGTCCGACATCGGGATCGATGGCATCGAATGATGAGGGCTAGGGCGTGTCTCCCATATGGCGTAGCCAGGTGAGGATTGCGCTGATGGTGACGGCCGCGCGGTAGGTGATCGCGAGCTTGTCGTAGCGGGTGGCGAGGCCCCGCCATTGCTTGGCGAGAGCGAA
>NZ_JAGYWT010000651.1:0-1148 GCF_019279095.1 Microbacterium sp. BF1
CGACCACCGCGGCCACGACAGTCCGGGGGTCGATTCCCTGTGCCCACGCCTGAGGCGTGAGCGTGAGGCGGTGCGCGAGCGCCGCCTCCGCGATGCGTTTGATGTCGTCTGGACGGACGAAGTCTCGTCCGTCCAGCGCCGCGAGTGCGCGACCGAGCAGCACGAGAGACTGCGATCCGCGCGGCGAGGCTCCGACGGCGACATGCGTCGCCTCCCGCGTGGACTTCGTCAGCTCCACGCAGTACCTGGCGACATCGGCGTCGACATGGATCCTCTCGACGGCTGCTTGGATAGCGAGGAGACCTGCCGCGTCGACGACGGAATCGACGGACGCATCGGGACTCTGTCGGCGGACGCGGTCGAGGATGATGCGCGTCTCGTCCTCCAGTGCGGGGTAGCCGACGGCGAGGCGCACCATGAAGCGGTCGAGTTGCGCCTCGGGAAGCGCGTACGTCCCCTCGTACTCGATGGGGTTCGACGTCGCGATCACGTGGAACGGCAGTGGGAGCGGGAAGCTGTTCCCCTCGACGGTGACCTGATGCTCCGCCATGGCCTCCAGCATCGCCGACTGGGTCTTGGGTGTCGTGCGGTTCACCTCGTCGGCGAGGAGCAGCCCGGTGAAGATCGGCCCGGGCCGGAACACGAAGTCGCCGGTGGCCGGCGCGTAGACGTACGAGCCGGTGACATCCCCGGGGAGCATGTCCGGAGTGCACTGCAGGCGACGGAAGTCGAGGCCGAGCGCCGACGCCAGACTCCGTGCGGCGAGCGTCTTCCCCAACCCCGGAACATCCTCGAAGAGCACATGTCCACCCGCGAGGATCGCAGCGAGGGCGATCGTGAGGGGCTCGTCCATCCCGACGACGGCGCCGCGGACGCTGTTGAGCACTCGACGCCCGGTCTCGGCGATCTGGGTGGTCTCCTGGCTGCTCATCCGGTCTCCTCCGTGTCGTTCGGGATTCGTTCGATCGCGTCGAGCACGATCTCGATGTCGGTGCGCTGCACTTCGCGACGGTGCAGGGCGTCGCGCACCCCCTCACCGAGGAGGGCGTCGATGCGAGCGTGCTGCGTGGGGTCGTCGAGGTCGAGCCCACGCACGGCGAGGCGTCTTCTCAGCACGCCCTGCACCCGGCGCACGACGACGTGGCCGG
>NZ_JAGYWT010000652.1:0-1146 GCF_019279095.1 Microbacterium sp. BF1
CACGGCGCTCAGCGTCCACGTAGGCACGCCCGCCGATGCGCGCTTCCGAACTGCGGGGGTCGAAGGGTGAGCCTGCCGCACGCGCTGTGGACGTCGATGCTCCCCGCGGACGAGATCTTCACGCACGACCGCGTGGCCGTCGGCGCGGCAGGGAACCGCATCGAGTTCGCTGACGGATCCACACGTCTGTGCGCGACGAGCGGTTTGTGGAACGTTCCACTCGGCTTCGGGAACTTGGCGGTCGCCGACGCGGTGGACAAGGCCACGCGTGACGCCTCGTACCTGTCGTTGTTCAGAGCGCCCCATCGGTACGCGCAAGACGCGGCGGAAGCCCTCATCGAATTGGCGGACCCGAGCCGCTACCGCCGCGTCATCTTCTCCACGTCGGGCGGGGCGGCGAATGACGCCGCGATGAAGCTCGCACGCCAGTACTGGTCGCAGAAGACGGGCGGGTCCCGTTCGATCGTGGTCGGCCTCAGAGGCGGCTATCACGGCACGATGTACGGGAGTCATGCCCTGAGCGGAGACGACCTCCTCCAATCCGCCTACTTCGTCGACCGCAGAGCGGTGAGACACGTCTCTCACAGCGACGACGGGGAAGAGCTGGAGACGCTGCTCAAGCGGGAAGGATCCAGGGTGGCGTCGGTCGTCGTGGAACCTGTCCTCGGCAGCGGCGCGTACGCACTGTCGGAAGCGTTCATCGATCGCCTCCTCGCCCTCAGGGAGGAGTACGGCTTCCTGATCGTCGCCGATGAGGTCGCCACGGGGTTCGGCCGCACCGGGACGATGCTCGCCACCGACACCTGGGCGGCGGCACCGGACGTCCTGATCCTCTCCAAGGCACTGACGAACGGCGCGATGGGCGCCGCGGCGCTCCTGGTGGGTGACCGGGTCGCTTCCGAATTCGTCCGTGGGGGCTGGACGTTCGTCCACGGCGAGACGCAGGCGGGGACCCCGGCCTGCGCGGCGGCCATCATCGCGGTGATCGAGGAACTGCGCCGCATCGATGTGGAATCGACCACCCGGGCGCTGGGAGCCGGGCTGGGGGAGTTGGCGACGTCGTTGCTGTCGGACGGCGTGGTCACGGAGATCACCGGAAGGGGGTGCTTCGTCGGGCTCGGGCTTCGCGCCGAGGATCAGGCCCCG
>NZ_JAGYWT010000653.1:0-1143 GCF_019279095.1 Microbacterium sp. BF1
CTCGCGCTGGCGGCGACAGCCTCCTTCCGCGTCAAGGTCACGCCGGAGGGCTTCTCGGCGCGGGCCCTGCTGAGGTGGCCGCGCATCCGCATCCCGCTCGACGAGATCGAGTCTGTGCACGCCGTCGAGATCTCGCCGTTCGCCGAGTTCGGCGGCTGGGGGTGGCGCATCAGCGTCGACGGACGGTCCGGCATCGTCATGCGGCGCGGTTCGGCGATCGAGGTCTCCCGCCGTGACAGACGGCCGTTCATCGTGACGATCGACGGCGCGGAAGAAGCCGCGGCGCTGCTGCAGGCCTATGTCGACCGCTCACGAACACCCGGCACCTCCTCGACCGACTCCGGAAAGGCGACCTCATGAACCATCAGGCCCTGCACACGCGCCGCGTGCCGTGGACCGCGGTGATCGCCTTCGTGGCGGTCTCCTTCGCCCTCGCCTGGCTGGTGGCGTTGCCGTTGTGGCTGGGCGACGGTCTCGCTGAGCCGATCTCGGTCCTCCTGCTGCCGGTGATGATGTTCACACCCGCGGTGGCAGCCCTCGTCGTGACGTTCGTGATGCGCGTCCCCGCGCGCGGCCAGCGTGCACGGTTCCTCGGACTGTGGCCGATGCGGCCGGCGAAGCGGGTGATCTGGCTCATGGTCGCCGGCTGGCTCGTTCCGCCGCTGCTGGTGGGTCTGGGTATCCTGCTTTCCGCCGCGCTCGGCTTCGTGCAGCTCGATCTGACGTTCGCGGCGTTCGCCGCCGAACTCGAGAAGGCCGTCCCGGCTGGCACGCCGCTGCCTCCTGTCCAGGTCATCGTGTTCGCACAGCTCGCGATGATCCCCGTCGGCGGGCTGTTCAACAGCCTCTTCGCTTTCGGCGAGGAGCTCGGCTGGCGCGGCTGGCTGCTTCCGGCGCTGCGCCCGCTCGGCACCTGGCCGGCCCTGATCCTCAGCGGGGTGATCTGGGGTGCATGGCACAGCCCGGTCATCCTTCTCGGCTACAACTTCGGGCGCACCGACCTCACCGGCGTGCTGCTCATGATCGGCGGATGCGTGGCCTGGGGCATTCTGCTCGGTTGGCTGCGCCTGCGTTCGGCATCCGTGTGGCCGGCGGTCATCGCGCACGGCTCGCTGAACGACGCGGCGGGGCTCGTCCTCATCG
>NZ_JAGYWT010000654.1:0-1142 GCF_019279095.1 Microbacterium sp. BF1
GAGCGAGACCGTGGCCCCGAAGGCGATGCCGCCGAGCACCTGCCCGAACGACAGCACCAGCACGGTGCGCCGCTGGACCGCCATCTGCTGCGCCGCCGTCAGGGCGACATCGGTCATGACGCGGGAACGGCGTCGCGCGCGGTGTTGCGCAGAATGCCCAATCCCGAGATCTCGACCTCGACGACGTCACCGGCCGCGAACGTGCCGACACCGGCCGGGGTGCCGGTCATGATGACATCGCCGGGGAGCAGGGTGAACACGGCCGAGGCGTACTCGATGATCGCCGGTACCGAGTGGATCATGTCGGTGAGCGGGGCATGCTGGCGCACCTCGCCGTTCACGCGCGTCTCGATCGTCGCGTTCGCCGGGTCGAAGTCGGTCTCGATAACCGGTCCCAGCGGGCAGAACGTGTCGAAGCCCTTCGCGCGCGACCACTGACCATCCTTGCGCTGGAGGTCGCGAGCGGTCACGTCGTTGCCGATCGTGTAGCCGAGCACGTAATCGAGCGCATTCTCGGCCTTGACGTTCTTCGCGATCTTGCCGATCACGACGACCAGTTCGCCCTCGTACTCGGTGCGCTCGGAGAGCGTCGGCCGCACGATCGCGTCTCCGGGGCCGATCACCGCGGTGTTCGGCTTGAGGAACAGCAGGGGCTCCTCAGGGGCCTCTCCCCCCATCTCGGCGGCATGATCGTGATAGTTCTTGCCGACGCAGACGACCTTCGACCGCGGGATCACCGGGGCGAGCAGGGCGGCATCCGCGAGCGGCACCCGAGCGCCGGTGGTCTCGTACCCGGTGAACATCGGGTCGCCTGCGAGCACCACGAGCTCGCGCTCGTCGATGATCCCGTACATGATGGCTTCGTCGTGGCTGAACCGGGCGATCTTCATGGGATCCAGCCTACCGAGCGCGCCCGGCGGTCGCCGAGACCCCCGGCACGCGACGAGACCCACCCTCCCGGAAGAAACACAGAGTGGGTCTCGGCGGGGAACGTGGGTCTCGGCAACTGGAAACTCAGGCGTCGAGGCGCAGCAGCCAGCCGTGCTTGTCCTCACGGCGGCCGTATTGGATGTCGGTGAGCTCCTCGCGCAGCGAGAGCGCGAGCTCGCCCAGCGGCTGCGGCTCGTCGAACCCGTCGCCCA
>NZ_JAGYWT010000655.1:0-1135 GCF_019279095.1 Microbacterium sp. BF1
CCGCTCGGACCGATACTGGTCGAGCACACGCACCGGGTGCTCCTGACGAGCTTCTCCGACGCGACCCGTCGAGCCGCGCTCGCCTCGGTCTTGCGGTCATCCCGCAGCGGGGCGATGATCTCATGACAGGCGCGCGTGCGCTCGGGGTCGCGACCGATGTTCGCTCCGATGAGGGTCTGCGAGAGGAACACGTACAGCGAGCGCAGGCCGGCGCTGCCGCTCCACTCGTCGGTGAGCGATGACGACAGTTCCGAGACGATCGCCTGTGCGTGCTGGAGCTGGGCGTTGGCCTCCTCCCAGTCCTCGGAGCGCTGTGCGCTCTCCCCGCGCTCGATGTCGAGCAGGAGACGGTCGTAGAGCATCGTCACCAGGCGCTCGGGCGGTGCGGACAGCACGGCGTCGTCGCGGTAGCGCTGTTGGGCACGCAGGGCGGCGTTCATGCTCACTTCCCCGAGCTCGAGCTCGAGCCCGGCAGGGCGGCGATCTGCGACGACAGGTACGAGGACTGCGACTGCAGCTGCGACAGCATGACCTCGAGACGGGCGTAGGTGCGCTCGAGTCCCGCAGGACGGCGGTGGAGGACGTCGATTCGATCGAGGTGCTCGTGCGCCTGCAGGCGCAGGAGCTCGTGTACCGCTCCGCGCTCGCGGTGAATGCGCGCGTGCTCCAGCCCTCGCTCATGGACTTCCTCCGATGACCGCCGCACTGACCTTCCTCGCCCCGCCGCCCGGACTCGCACCCCACGTCGATTTCGCCTTGACTCCCGTCGACGGTGCCGACGGGCTGTTCTCGCTGCGGGCCGTGGACGACACCGAGCTGCGTCTGTATCTGGTGGATCCTCGAACGGTGCTGAGCGCGTACGCGCCGACCCTCACCGACGAGCAGGCAGACGGTCTGGCGCTCGAATCGCCGGATGACGCGCTGATCCTCGTCGTCGCCCACCCGTCCGCCGAGGGCGTGAGTGTGAACCTCCTCGCCCCCGTGATCGTGAACCAGACGACGGGAGCCGCCTCGCAGGTGATCCTCGAGGATCAGGACTACCCGCTGCGCGCTCCGCTCGGCTGAGCCCGGGGCCTCCGGCGCCTGCGGGGAGCTCCCTCGCGGGACGGCGGCTAATCTGGAGTCGTGATCCTTG
>NZ_JAGYWT010000656.1:0-1126 GCF_019279095.1 Microbacterium sp. BF1
GCCTCGACGTGGCATCCGCACCGGAGTGCGAACAGGATCGTGTGCTCGACGAGGTCACCGCGGCGGCAGGGACCACCGTGCTCCTGATCGATCGGCCCGACACGGATGCCGCGCAGCGTGCGCTCGTCGAACGCGCTGCTGTGCGTGATCCCCGCGCCGTCGTCGTCAACGTGGGTCTTCCCACCGTGAGTCCGTTGCCGCTGCCGACCGTGGAGGTCGCCGCAGCCAGTAGGCTCGGTGCGCAGACGGCGCGTGAAGCTCTCCTGGGGTGCTTCACTGTGCAGCAGAGGATGACCAGCGCCGGCTGAGACAGGGATCCCTCATGGACGATGACGTTCTCGCTCGGGTGCGACGCTCGCTCCCCAAGGTGAGCGCTGCCGAGGCGCGCGTCGCGGAGACGATCCTGGGAGACCCGACACTCGTCGTGGATCTGGCCATCAACGATCTCGCCCAGCGCTGCCACACCTCGCTCTCGACGGTCGCCCGCTATGCCCAGTCACTCGGGTACAGCGGATACCGCGAGCTGCGGGTGGCTGTGGCACGTGCGGTCACGCTGGAACAGGCGCAGCAGGCCCGGTTCGGTCTCGACACCACGGCGATCGACCCCGACGACGGTCCGACGGCGATCGCCGCCAAGCTCGCCGCGCAGGAGATCGACGCGATCGAGAAGACGGCGCTCGCCCTCGATGCGGTCGCCCTCGACAGGGTCGCGCGTGCGGTGGTCGACGCCCGTCACATCGATCTCTTCGGACAGGCGGCGTCGTCACTGACGGCTCAGGATTTGCTGCTGAAGCTGTCGCGCATCGGCTGCTCGGTCTCGCACTCGTCGGACCCGCACCTCGCGGTCACCACGGCCTCGCTGCGCACTGCGGACGATGTGGCGATCGCGTTCTCCCACGGCGGCGAGACGGCCGAGACTCTGCGCGCGCTCGAGGTCGCCCGCGATGCCGGCGCCCTCGCAGTGGCGGTCACCAGCGCCCCCGACTCACCGTTGGCGCTGGCGGCGGATGTCGTGCTGCTCAACCTTGATGCGCGGGTGGTCGGGCGCGACGCCGTAGCGCACCAGCCCGTACGGTGCGGGGAGCTGCTCGAAGAGGTCGATCGAGACGTCGAACTTGCGCTCCGC
>NZ_JAGYWT010000657.1:0-1125 GCF_019279095.1 Microbacterium sp. BF1
CGCGGCGACTGCTGCACGACGAGCCCATCCGCGATGAGTCGACGCAGCGCTTCACGCATCGGGGTGCGGCTCACACCCAGGCGCTCGGCCTGTTCGACCTCGCCGAGCACGAAACCGGCCGGGAGCGTGCCCGACTGGATGCCATCGAGCAGAGCCGCGTACGCGCGATCACTCGCGGAGGTGCGTTCCACGGCGAGGGTCATGCCCTCAGTGTATACATAAACCGAGATTGAAGGGTCAGAGTTCTTTCGTAGCGGGCTTCTCGTATACATTCTTCGCAGGAAGCGCCGGCACCCCCGCGGGCATCGGCTCGACGAATTCCGCCGCGACGGGCTCACCCAGCTTCACGACCACGACGCCCACGAGCACGAGCACGCCGCCGAGCGCCTGCAGCAGGTCGGGCAGCTGCCCGAGAAGCAGCCAGCCGAACAGCAGGGCCGCCACCACCTCGGCGAGTGCGACGAAGGAGGCGAGCCGCGAACCCAGCATCCGCGTGGAGGCGATGCCGAGCAGGTAGGCGAGCGCGGTCGCCACGACCCCCATCGCCAGCACCGGCACGAACCAGGGCACGCTGCCGAACCGGTACGCGATGTCGTCGGTGGTCCACGCGATCGGCAGCACGCCGATCGCACCGGCCACGGTGAGCCCGACCGCGCCGAGAAGCAGACCGCTCCCGGCGAGGGCGATGGGCGGCAGCCCGGTGTCGACCTTGGCCGAGAGCACGAAGTAGGTCGCCGCGCCCACCATCGCCCCGAGTGCCCACAGGATGCCGGCCACGTTCACGTCGGCCCCCGTGAGGATGTCGAGCATGAGCACGAGCCCGACGAAGGCGATGGCCGCGCCGAGGATGCTGCGGCGGGTCGGCCGTTCACCCCTTCGCAGCCACAGCCACAGCAGCACCGCGACCGGGGCGGTGTACTCGATGAGCAGAGCCAGACCCACGTCCATGACGGCCACGGCCTGGAAGTAGAAGAGCTGGGTCGCGGCGACAGCCAGCAGTCCGTAGGCGAGGATCATGCCGGCGTTGCGCCGCAGCAGCACCCACCGCCCTCGGAGGGACAGGATCGTCGGGATCAGCAGCACGAGAGCGGCCACCCAGATGCGGGCGGTCACGGCAGCCCCGGG
>NZ_JAGYWT010000658.1:0-1117 GCF_019279095.1 Microbacterium sp. BF1
GAGGACCTGGTCGTCATCGACGAGTTCTTCCCGTTGCCGGTGGATGCTGGAGCCCAGGTGTGATCGAGGTGCGCGTGACTTCTACTACGATGTGTTGTGAGTATCCTGCGACCGTCCGATCCGCCGCAGGCCTATCGGAGGCAGCACGTGGCTGAGACGAAGACGCACCGAATCACGGTTGCGCAGCGCCCGCTGCTGCTGTCGTGGTCCGGGATCACCGATCAAGGCCGACGCCGCGAGACGAACCAGGACGCTTTCCTGGCCGACTACCCGCTGTTCATCGTCGCCGACGGGATGGGTGGTCACGCCGGTGGCGAGATCGCCAGCCAGAGCACGGTCGCCCGCTTGCAGGCTGTGGTCTCCTCAGGCAAGGTCGATGGGCCGTCGATCGAGAATGCGCTCGAGCTGGCTGTCGGTGATATCGCCGACCACCCCGAGACGACCGACGAAGGCACCGGGACGACGCTCACAGGGGTCTACTTCGACTCCGACGGTGACGAATCGCACTGGATCGCACTGAACATCGGCGATTCGCGGGTGTATCTGCTCCGTGACGATCGACTCGTGCAGATCACGACAGACCACTCGGTCGTGCAGGAACTCATCGCGGCGGGGAAGCTCAGCCCGGAAGAGGCCGAAGGGCATCCGTACAGCAACGTGATCACCCGCGCGGTGGGAGCGAGTGAGCTCACGGCCCCCGATTACGTCTCCATCGATGTGCGCGCAGGTGACCGCTTCGTCATCTGCTCCGACGGTCTCACCAAAGAGCTCACCGACTACGGCATCCAGCACTTCCTCCGGGAACACGACGACCCGGGTGCGGCCGCCGATGCGATGCTCGCAGCGGCTCTGGAGAACGGCGGACGGGACAACGTCACGCTCATCATCGTCCAGGTGACCGCAGAAGACGACTCGTCCTCCCCAATCGAGAACACCGCGGAGTAACCGTCCCGCGCTGTGGACAGCGCTCATCCCAGGATCGCGATGCGATCCACTGGGGGGATGGACTCCCTTCCGATCGTACTTCCGACGGCTCCGGCCGCCTCGCGTCGCGCCCCGCTGCCGTTCTTGGCGGCGCTCGTGCCGATCGCGGCGGGCGTGGTGCTGTGGACGGTCA
>NZ_JAGYWT010000659.1:0-1117 GCF_019279095.1 Microbacterium sp. BF1
GCGGACAGCCGTCGCTTCATCCGCTGCTTCCTGTCGAGGGGGCGGAGGCGAACCGTGCGACCGTCCTCGGCCACCCACACAGCGGCGTCCGCGTCCACTGCGGCGTGGACAGCGCTTCGCGATCTCGAAGCCGATCCTTCGTCGAGCGCGACCTCTTCGTCGTCATCCGTGAGGGCGACGAACAGAGGCGGTGCCGCATCCCCGGCCCCCAGGCGCCAGCCGGGAAGGTCCCGCCACAGGGCGGTGGTCCGCATCGGCGCGGCGGTTCCCGCGACCGCGTCCTTCGCTGCCGCGAGCTGTGCCGGCGACGGCCTCAGCGTGCCGAGCGGAAGCAGGGTCTCGATGAGCCCGGTCTCGAGGTCGCCCTCGATGACGCGCGGGTCCTGGCAGAGCGTGCGGAGGAAGGCGATGTTGGTCTCGACGCCCAGGACGACCGTGCGGGCGAGCGCCTCGTCCAGTCGCGCGAGCGCGGTGGCGCGGTCGTCGGCGAAAGCGATCACCTTCGCGATCATCGGGTCGTAGAACCCGGTCACCTCGCTCCCGGTCTCGATCGCCGCATCCACGCGAACGCCCGACGGCGGATCGAACAGCAGCACCGTCCCGGTGGAGGGAAGGAACCCGCGTTCCGGCGACTCCGCGTACACACGTGCCTCGACCGCGTGGCCGCGCAGACGCGGAGTGACCTCCAGCGCCAGCCCCGCGGCCGCGCGGAGCTGGAGAGCGACTAGATCGAGGCCGGTGACCTCTTCGGTCACGGGATGCTCCACCTGGAGGCGGGTGTTCATCTCGATGAAGAACACCTCGTCTGGCGCATCGGCATCGATGAGGAACTCGACGGTGCCCGCGCCGACGTACTCGACGCTCTCTGCGGCGAGGACGGCTGCCGAGAGCAGTCGCTCACGGGTGGAGGCGGGGATGCCCGCCGACGGCGCCTCCTCGATGACCTTCTGATGCCGTCTCTGCAGGGTGCACTCGCGCTCGCCGAGTGCGATGACCGTGCCGTGCGCGTCTCCGAAGACCTGCACCTCGATATGCCTCGGGCGTCGGATGAGGCGTTCGAGGATGAGCGCGTCGTCGCCGAACGCTGCCGATGCCACTCGGCGCGCGGAGGCGAGAG
>NZ_JAGYWT010000066.1:0-8509 GCF_019279095.1 Microbacterium sp. BF1
GGCGTCGCGCTCGAGCAGGTGCGCGTGCCGTTCGGTGTGATCGGCGCGATCTACGAGGCCCGCCCCAACGTGACGGTCGACATCGCCGCGCTCGCGCTGCGTTCCGGCAACGCCGTGGTGCTGCGCGGCGGGAGTGCCGCCCGCGACTCCAACACCGTCCTCGTCGACGTCATGCGCAGCGCCGTGCAGAACGCTGGACTCACGCCCGAGGCGATCCAGACCGTGGACGACTTCGGTCGTGACGGCGCGAAGGCGCTCATGCACGGTCGTGGCTTCATCGATGTCCTGATCCCGCGGGGGAGTGCGGGCCTCATCGAGGCGGTCGTCACGGAGTCGACCGTGCCCGTCATCGAGACCGGAGCGGGCAACGTCCACATCTTCCTCGACGAGACGGCGCCGGACGACTGGGCGAGTGACATCGTCGTGAACGCCAAGGTCCAGCGCCCGAGCGTGTGCAACGCGGTGGAGACCGTTCTGGTGCATCGTCAGGCGGCTCCGCGTCTGATCCCCCTGGTGGCCAGCGCGCTGCAGAGCGAAGGGGTCGCGATCCACGGCGACGACATGGTCGCCGGTCTCGTCTCCAACGTGATCCCCGCGGTCGAGGACGACTGGGAGACCGAGTACCTGAGCCTCGACATCGCGATGAAGGTCGTCGACTCCCTCGATGAGGCGCTCGATCACATCCGCCGATACAGCACAGGTCACACGGAATCGATCATCACGACCGACTCGCGCAATGCGGAGCGCTTCCTCGCCGAGGTGGACTCAGCCGTCGTGATGGTGAACACCTCGACCCGCTTCACCGACGGCGGCGAGTTCGGCTTCGGAGCGGAGGTCGGCATCTCCACCCAGAAGCTGCATGCGCGGGGGCCGATGGGCCTGTCGGAGCTGACCAGCACGAAATGGCTCGCGCGTGGGGCGGGGCAGACCCGCGGCTGAGGGCTAGACTGGGGGACGCTGTACATCACAGGATCCCGAACAGCACGCCACGAAACGGAGTCAGGATGAACCTCGTCGCACAGATCGCGATGGCCGCTGCCGAAACCGAGCACCACGGCAACGTCGCGCTCGAAACGGTGATCTTCGGAGCCATCGCTGCGGTCGTGTTCGCCTTCCTCGGACTGGTGACCTTCTCCTACAAGAACGTCGCCAACCGTCACTCGGCGAAGGCCGAGGCCTGGGCTGCGCAGCACGGCAAGGACGGTCACGAGGCGGGACACGGCCACTAGGCCCCCATGAACGACGCTGCGACCACGCGCACCCCGCGCATCGGCGTGATGGGCGGCACGTTCGACCCCATCCATCACGGCCACCTGGTCGCAGCCAGCGAAGTCGCGAACTCCCTCGGTCTCGACGAGGTCGTATTCGTGCCGACCGGACACCCGTGGCAGAAGTCGGGCGTCTCGCCGAGCGAGCATCGCTATCTCATGACGGTGATCGCCACCGCCTCGAACCCGCAGTTCACGGTCAGCCGCGTCGACATCGACCGCGAGGGCCCCACCTACACGATCGACACGCTGCGCGATCTGAAGCGCGATCGTCCGGATGCGGAGCTCTTCTTCATCACCGGTGCCGACGCCGTGGCGCAAATTCTCAGTTGGAGGGACCATGATGAGTTGTGGGAGTTGGCCCACTTCGTCGCGGTCTCACGCCCCGGACATGTCCTGAGCACCGACGGCCTCCCGAGCGACAACGTCAGCCAACTCGAAGTGCCGGCGCTGTCGATCTCGTCGACGGACTGCCGTGAACGCGTTCGCGACGATCAGCCGGTCTGGTATCTGGTCCCTGATGGGGTCGTTCAGTACATCGCGAAGCATCATCTGTATCGGAGCAAGGCATGAGTACATCGGATCAGCAGGAGCAGGGTCCGCTGACGCGAAAGCAGCTGCGGGAGATCCGGCTGACGGGATCGACCCCGGTCATCTCCAACGAAGAGGCCGCTGCGGCGGCTGAGGCGGCACCCCCCGTGCCGCCGCTGCCCCGTGCTGTCGAACCCGTCGAGGTCGCGCCGGCACCGACGTCGAACGCCGACGAGGCGAACGGCGATGCACCCCTGACGCGTCGTCAGGCACGTGAGCTGGAGAAGGTCCGCACCGCCTCGGTTCCGGTCATCGCCGACGACGATGCTGCAGAGGATTCCGACGACACGGAGTCGGAGCAGCCTGCCGACCACGCGCCGGAGGAGAACCCCGTCGAGTCGACCGCCGCCATCGCGGACGATGCTGACGCTCCTGCGGAGATCGTGTCGGGTGTCCCGGACTTCACCAGGAACGAAGAGCCCGGCGACGACGACGACATCGACGACGAGGTCGCCATCGCACCCGTGAGCGCATCCGTCGCCGCGGACTCGGTGGGCGAAGTTCCGCTCGAGGTCGCTGATGAGCAGGCTGAGGAGTCGGCGCACGACGAGGACGTGGCTTCGGCTCTCGGCCTCGTGACGGAGGACGCCGACGGTTCCGACGAAGATGCCGACGACGTGCTCGCCGACGTCGACGATGCCGATGACGACGACGACGATGACGATGACGTTCGCCCCACGGTCAACCCCGCCTTCGGCGAGGGGCTCCTCGCCGAAGCTCCGGACCCGCACGCGCCGTTCCGCCCGTCGTTCGACGAACTGCTCACCGTGGGCGACTCGACCGGTTCGCAGCACTCCGCGCCGAACGCCCTGATCTTCACCCCGTCTCCGGGCGAAGGATCACTCTCCGGCCCTGTCGCCTCCACCGGCGAGATCCTCGTCACCGGGTCATACGAACTGCCGCAGGGCATGGGCTCGCAGGGCCATGCTCTCGGAACCACCGACGGCAAGGACGTCGACGCTGTTCTCATCGACGGCGAGCTTCCTCCCGCGTCGTCCCCCACGCCGATCGCCGCCAGCTCGGCGGTCAGCACCATCAAGCCCGCCGGCGAGGTGATCCGTCCGCCGGCGCCTGAGAAGGGCAACCGGCTGATGATCACCCTGGCGATCGTCGCCGGAGGCCTCGCCCTCGCTGTCGGTGTCGTCGTCATCATCGCCATCACCACGAATGTGTTCTGATGCAATCACCTGAAACCGCCGAAGAGATGCTGCGCCTCGCAGCACAAGCCGCCATCGACAAGGGTGGAGAGGATCTCGTTGCGCTCAACGTCTCCGAGCCGCTTCCGCTCGTGGACATCTTCCTGCTCGTCACCGGAAACAGCGAGCGCAACGTCGCCGCGATCGCCGATGAGATCGAGGACCGACTGATCGAGTCGGGCCACAAGCGGGTACGACGCGAGGGACGTGCAGAATCCCGGTGGGTGCTGCTCGATTTCGGCGACCTGATCGTGCACGTCTTCCACCAGGAGGAGCGCGTCTACTACGGTCTCGAGCGTCTCTGGAAGGACTGCCCCGTCGTTCCGATCGACGTGGCCGAGCCCGCCGCAGACCCCAGCTGACATGTCGACGCACCTGATCACGGGTGCGGGCTCCGGCATCGGCGCGGTTCTCGCCCGTCGACTGCTGTCCCGTGGCGACGCCGTGGTGGCGCTGGTCCGTGATGCCGGGCGTGCCCGGCAGATCGCGGAAGAGCTCCCCGGCGCATCCGTCCTCGTCGGCGACCTCGCACAGCCCGGCCGTCTGTCGTGGGCGCTGTCGAAGCAGCATCTGCCCGACCGCATCGACTCGCTGGTGCACGTCGCCGGCGTCGTCGATCTCGGTGACGTCGCCGACCTCGCCCCCTCACTCTGGGAGCAGCAGCTCGCGGTCAACCTCATCGCGCCCGCGGAGCTCACGCGCCTCCTGCTGCCGGTGCTGCGCGTGTCTCAGGGTCAGGTCGTGTTCGTGAACTCGGGCGCCGGGCTCCGTGCCAACGCCGGATGGTCGGCGTATGCGGCATCGAAGCACGGGCTCAGGGCCCTCGCCGATGCGCTGCGGGCGGAAGAGGCCCAGCACGGCGTGCGGGTGACCTCGATCTACCCCGGGCGCACCGCCACTCCGATGCAGGAGCGCGTGCATCAGCAGGAGGGGCAGGAGTACGACGCCGGCCGCTTCATCACCCCGGAGGCCGTCGTCACGACGATCCTCACTGCGCTCGACCTCCCTCGCGACGCGGAGATCACCGACCTCACGGTGCGACCGGGCCGCTGAGTCGTCGCTGTTCTCCGCGCCCGTGCCGCGACCGAATCCACCGACGGCACCGTCCTCGTGTGGTGTCAAGGGGCTTCCCTGGCAGCGGTTCGTGGCGCACTCTCTAGGGAGAGAGTCCTGGAGGGCCCCCACATGTCTGAACTTCCGGATCCGCGTTTCATGCTGAATCGCATCACGGCATCGGAGTGGGTGATCAACGACCTTCGTTACTCGCCCAACGATCCACGCCACGTGGTCGCGTGCGTGTACGAGCTCGCCGAAACAGAAGTCGAAGTGACCTGGTTGCGCGACCTGCCTCTCGCCACCCGATACGGGACCGTTTTCGAGGTGCTCGAGGACGTCGAGCGGATGCGTGGTTCGAGCACGGCCACACGTCCGATCTCCATTCCCCATCGGCCGCCGCTGCTGGCGACGTAGTCGACCGCACGAGGCGCTGGCCGCCGCGAAGAGGCGCACCCCTCGATCAACGAGGGGTGCGCTTCGTCGTTCGCCTGTGGAGTGCTCCATCGACCGAGGCGCTCGGGGAAACCGCGTGCGACGGGCCGCACGGACACGCTCACACGCGACCTATGCGTCGCGTCGAAGGCTCTGCCGGTTCGAGATGAGACCGGCAGTGATCACGCATCCGACGGAGACGGCTGCCGCCGAGAGCAGCGGCGCCGCGAGATCCGCGAGTCCGACGCCTGATGCAGTGAGCAGCGTCGTCGGAGCCCAGGTAGCCTGTGCGTCGACGCTGCTCAGCAGCGGCAGTACCAGCATCAGCAGGGTCGCGGCGGCGATCGCGGGGGCGGTGCGCCTGGTCAGCGCCATGATGAGGTATCCGATACTCATCGCCATGACGAGGTAGAGCCCCGAAGCCACGCCGATAGTGATGATCAGCCCGCTGTCGATCGGACCGAGGAACACCGTGGTGAGTGCGGCAGCGAGCAGCAGGGCCCCGGCGTAGCTCCCGACGGCCGCGATCCAGTTGATGACGAGGCGGGGCAGCATCAGCGGGGCGAGGTGTCTGACCCTGGTGCGGTAGAAGATCGAAGAGCCGGGGCGGGTGTCCCAACTCATGGAGGTGATCGCGAGGGCGACAGCCAGAATGAGACCGAGTTGCATGGCGCTCTGGTTGAACAATGCGATCCCGTCCATCGGGGTGGCGTCGGCAGCTTCGATGGTGAGTTGCTCGGTGCCGGCGGCAGCGGCCAGTAACTCGGGCATGTAGAGCGCGAGGGCGGGGCCGGAGAGTCCGAAGAACGCGAACACGGCCAGCAGACCGATCAGCGCTCCGGAACGGATGAGGCGTCGCGTCTCGACGCGGGCCGAGGCGAGGATGAGGGTCATCGGTGTTCCTGGTTCTGGACGATGCGGGCGAATGACGCGTCGAGGTCGCGATCGCGCAGAGTGACCTCGATGATGGGCGTGCGGAGGGTCTGCAGGGCGGTCACCAGGTTTTCGGCGGCTGATTCGAAGCTGGGGAAGCGGACCGTGCACAGCATGTCCGCTTCGAACTCGAAGCGCGCTTCAGGGACAGCAACCGCAAGGTCGGCAGCGCTGATCTGTGCGGGGGCGCCGAGGCGGATCGTCCAGACGGGCGCGATGCCCTCAGTGAGGATCGACGCCGTCGTTCCCTGGGTGATGACGCGCCCTTGGTCGATGACGACGATGTGGTCGGCAAGCTCTTCGACTTCGCTGAGCATGTGGCTGGAGAGCAGGATGCAGCGGTGGCGCTTCTGCGCGGTGATGATCCCGCGCACGTCGGCGCGGCCGATGGGGTCGAGCGCGCTGTTCGGCTCATCGAGGATCAGGATCTCCGGATCCGTGACCAGCGCTGCCGCCATGCCGAGGCGTTGGACTCGGGCCGGGCGAGGCCTGCGATGATGCTGAACAGGACCGTCTTTCCGGCTCCGTTGGGCCCGATGACGGCCGTCACGGCGCGTTCGTCAGCGGTGAAGTCGATGCCACGGATGCCACCACCGCCCGGGTAGATACGGGTGAGGTCTCCGACCTTCAGCGCCGCGGTCACCGCAGGTCCTCGTCTCTGAGTCTCTCGCCCCGGGCTCGGCCGATGATGATGTAGATGACCGCGCCGACCGGGACGGCGAACAGCACGATCAATACCCACGCCCACTTGGGGAGATGCTCGACGGGCCGGCGGATGATGTCGACGAGTGACCATCCGATGAGCACGGCCACGAGGATGAGAACAGGCATGAGGGGGAGGGGCATCGACGTGTCGAAGTTCACGGGGTTCACAAGGACTTCCCTTTCTTTCAGAGGATTGCCGTGGCAGAGTGCGCGGGTGCTGCACGAGCCACGCACGGCGAGCTGAATCAGTGGTGGGCACCAAACCACCACTGACTCGCCGCCTTCGCGACGTCGATATCGCTCAGCCGTTCGGCTCCGAGCTCTTCGGGGTGCTGCCCCGACGCGCATCGCCTCCGGTGGTGGTTTCGCGCGGCATCAGAACCGTGCTGAGAGTGCGACGACGGCGACCCGCGGACGGTTCGTTGGTCAGCACGCCTTCGAGTGCCGTCATGAGGGTGCGCCCGAACTCATCGACCTCCTCGTCGCTGGCCCAGAAGGACGCCTGAGCGAAACTGACCTGGTCGGCGCGCAGGTCCGGGTCTCCGGCGTGCAGATAGTCGCTGAAGTCGCGGATCAGTCCGGAGGTGAAGACCGTGAACGCCGTCAGCAGCTCCTCGTTGCTCAGGGAGTTCAGTTCCTCCGCTGAGGGGTTGGCGAAACTCGGGGAGCGGCGGTAGGTCCTCTCGCTCGCTCCTCGAACCTGCTGTTCATCTGCCACCTCGATCAGCTCGTGCGTGACCAAGTGGCCGACGTGCCGGTAGAGGGTGGCGATCGGGATGTCGGCCAAGCGCTCATGAAGCTGGTGCGTCGTGAGTTCCTCCTCGCCCAGCAGCGTCTGGACGATACGAAGGCGAACCGGATGCAGAAGTGCCGAAGAAGTAGCCACATCGATTCGGTATCAGTATTGATAGTGATAATGCTAAACAACGTGGCCTGGTGTCCCGCGGTCGACAGGTCAGTCGACCGCGGGGCGGGGGTGATAGACCGATTGAGCCTCCACCGCGGCGGTGGCGAAATCACTGTCTGCATTGATGACGTGGCCGCGAGCCAGCGTGAGTCCGGTGGCGCGGCCCCGTCCCTTGAGCACGGCGCCGCGCAGGTCAGGGTCGGGGTCGCGGTGGCTCCCGCCGCCGACGAGCGAGACGTTCACCGCGGTGACGTCGCCGAGGATCTGCGATCCATCGCCCAGCGTGGAAGCGCCTGCGAGGTCGATCCTCCCGATGAGACGCACTCGACTGACGACGGTGATCACGGCATCGTGACGATTCGCGAGGAGGGCAACGGCGTGCGGGCCGAACTCGTTGTCGGCACCGATGCTCACGCGCCCGCCGTCGGTCGCCTCGATGCGGGTGCCCTCGAAGAACCTGTTGCCGTCTCCGACACGGAGAGCGTCGGATTCAGCGTCGATACGGACGTTCGGTGAGAACACGTTTCCTGTCCCGATCCGAGCGTGCACGGAGAGGAGGGCGGAGTAGGGGTCGATGAAGACGTTGTGATCGTCCGCGATGAGCTCGCTCACCGTCCGATAACCCAGGAGCGTGCGCACGCGGTCCGCGTAGGCGAGGGGTGTCTCCGTCATGGCGCCTCCTGATCGCGTCCTCATCCACTGGAGCGACCCCCATGAGACGAAGAAAGCCCCCGGAGAACCGGGGGCTTTTTCTGTGGACCTGAGGGGACTCGAACCCCTGACCCCCTGCATGCCATGCAGGTGCGCTACCAGCTGCGCCACAGGCCCAGACGCTGTTCCGGACCAGCCGGAGCAACTTGAAAAGAGTACTACACGAATCGACACGAGCACCAATCGGGGTGGGTATCCCGGGCGCGTCACGGCGTGGACGACGGCGGAGAGGAACAAGCGCGTGGAGCGGGGCGTTGAACCCGGCGTGAGCATCCTCGACAGTCTGGTGATCGGCGCAGGGCAGGCCGGCCTCTCGGCATCCTTCCACCTCGCACGGCTGGGCATCTCGCACGTGGTCCTCGACGCGGATACGCGGCCCGGGGGTGCCTGGCAGCACCGGTGGGACGCGCTGACCATGCGTGACGTGCACGGGGTCGCAGAGCTGCCGGGAGACACTCCTCCACCACGCGACGGCGCACGCGCGAACGAGGCAGTGCCCGCCTATTTCGCCGCCTACGAGCACAGGCATGCCCTCCCCGTGCTCCGTCCCGTGCACGTGGAGCGGGTGGACGACCAGGACGGCGTGCTCGTCGTGCGCGCCCGCGAGGGGGAGTGGACGACCCGCACCCTCGTGAATGCGACCGGCACCTGGTCGCATCCCTTCCTGCCGCACTTCCCGGGTATGGAGACCTTCGTCGGCGAACAGCTGC
>NZ_JAGYWT010000660.1:0-1111 GCF_019279095.1 Microbacterium sp. BF1
CTCGCCGCGGCGAACGCAGATACAGGCGTCCTGTCGACGGTGCGCACGCCGGTCGCTGCCAGCTCCTCGCGGAAGGCGAGCTCGGAGGCGTCGGAGGCGACGTACACGAGCACCACGTCGCGCTGCTGCCCGGTCGCCTGCAGCTGACGCAATTGCGACACGAAGGGCGTCACCCCGATGCCGGCGGCGACCATGAGCACCGGCTGCTCACCGCGGGGCAGGATGAAGTCGCCCCAGGTTCCGGTCACCGCGAAGGTCGCACCGGGCTCGGCCGCGGCGAGAGCACGCTTGTAGCTCGAGGGATGCCTCTGGTCGCCGTTCTTGTAGGCGATGCGCAGCGTCGGCAGATCGGCCGGCGCCGACACGATGCTGAACTCCCGACGGGTCCCTCGGGCATCGGGTCGGTGATGCGGGACGTCGAGCTCGAGGTACTGTCCCGGCAGGAAACGCACCCGGCCCTTGGCGCGGAACGTCAGCTCCTGGGCGGTCGGGGTCACGAACTCGCGCCGTTCGAGCACCAGCCGCACCGAACCGCGCAGGGCGAAGGCGAACGCCACCAGGTTGCCGATCAGCAGGGCGCGCTCCTGACCGAGCGTGAAGAGACCGGCCACCGAGATCGGCCACCCCGCGAGCAGCCCGACGACGGCAGCCACCACGAGCTGCTGCCGGCGGCGCGGCGGAAGGGTGAGCGGCTCCGACAGCATGAACGCTCCGAGGGACAGGAACGGCGACTGCAACAGCGCGAACTGCAGAGCCGTCGCGACGTCGAAGGCGATGTCGAACTCCACGGCTTGCACGGCCTGCCGCACGACCGATGTAGCCACGGCGACGGCGAGGAACACCAGGATCACTCGGATCTTCTCGGTGCGCCACAGCACCGCGAGGCCCAGCACGGCCACGGGAATCGTGAGCACCGGCGTGCCGACCCACCACGACGACGACGTGCCCAGCCACTCGAAGGCACCGAACGCTCCGAGGATCGAGACCACGGCGGCGCCGAACGCGGCAGGGTTGAAGATGTGACGCCCACGCCAGGCGATCAGGTACTTCGAGACGCTCGCGACCGCACCGGCGAGCGCGAGACCGAGCAGCGCGCCGGCCTCGACGCCCG
>NZ_JAGYWT010000661.1:0-1102 GCF_019279095.1 Microbacterium sp. BF1
GACCACGGTGCACCAGTACTTCGACCGTGTCGCCACCGCGGCGGTCGGCATGCTCATCGACCGGATCGAGCACCAGAAGCGCACCACCGCCGACCCGGTGCCCACCGAGCTGATCGTGCGGGCGAGCACCGCGCCGCCCCCGGGATCGGGGACGGCGCGGGTCGGCTGAGCCGGGCTCAGCGGTTCTGGATGCCGCGGAACGCGAACCGGAACTCGAGGTCTCCCGTCGGCAGGAGGTAGCGCTCCAGCGGACGCGAACCCCAGGAGTCGTCGCCGGCGACACCGCGGCGCATCAGCGCCGGCCGCACGATCGTGCGGTGGATGGGAGGCAGCTCGTTGGGATGCAGCGCGCTCTCGATCTCGGCGGGCGTCCAGCTCAGCGCCGAGAACTCCATCGTCGGATCGCCTTCGAAGCGGAGGCCCGCGCCACGGGCATCCGTCACCTCCGCCCATCGCACCCCGGTGCGATTACCCGCCTCCTGCGGACGGATGTACGGCGTGAGCATCTCGGGGATGCTCCGGTCGTAGACCCCCAGCCGCGCGCCCGCGCGGCGGTCGACGTAGCACTCCTCCGGCCCCTCGCCGTACCAGCGCACCCGGTCGTAATCGGCGGGCATCGCCAGCATCGTCGCGAACTCGGGCATCTGCGGGAGCCCGTCGGGAACGTGCATCCGCTGGGTGACCTCCACCCGGCCCGAGCCGTCGATGAGGTAGCTCAGGTCGCAGTACGTCGCCGGGTTCGTCGGCAGTTCGTAGCGGTAGCCGATGCGCACTCCCCCGTCGACGTGCTCGATCGAGATGTCCGCCGGCTCGTGGAAGCGGCTCGCGCGACCGTACCTGCTGGCGAGCAGCCACTGGCCCTCTTCGAACGGTCCGCCCCAGCCGCGCTCGTTCGACGTCGGGGCGTGCCAGAAGTTCGGGGTGACGACCCCGGAGAGCAGCTCCCGGCCACCGGTGCGCGTCTCGCCGAAGCGGTACGAGGTCAGCCCGTTGAAGATGCGCGAGAACAGCACGTGGAAACCGGCCCCGTGCACGCCGATGCTCAGCGTGCCCGGGACCACTGTCGGCGGCGTGAGGCACACCCGCCGACAGTGGTCCCGGG
>NZ_JAGYWT010000662.1:0-1100 GCF_019279095.1 Microbacterium sp. BF1
GCAGGCGCTCGCGCTCGCCGCATCACTGTTCGTGCTCGTGGAGGCCGCGCACGCGCAGGGGCTCCTCGACTTCCTGACCTCGCCGACCGCGAACGGCGATTCTGCCGGCGACCTGTTCCGGCTCGCCGCGCTCGGGGTCGTGAGCGCCAACGCGATCAACAATCTTCCGGCTTATCTCGTGCTCGAGCCCGCAGCAGGCGATCCCGTCGCCCTGATGGCGTTGCTGATCGGGGTGAACCTCGGCCCGCTCATCACGCCCTGGGCCTCGCTGGCCACCCTGCTCTGGCACCACCGGGTCGTGGCGCTGGGCGTGACGATCCGATGGAGCCGCTTCATGCTGTGGGGCGCGGTGGCCGCGGTGCCGACCGTGCTCGCCGCCGTGCTCGTGCTGATGCTGGTCTCGGGCTAGCGACGCGGCGGAGTTCGAGCGGGCCTGGCTCTCGCATCCGACAGGCTCGAGCCCATCCGATGCCGTCGTGTCCCGGAGCGCTTCGGCGCTAGTCCCCGTCTTTCGCGTCTCCGCTTCGGCCCGGTGCCGCCATCGGAACGAAGGTGCGGTCTCCTGTCGCAGCCACGGAGTCGAGAAATGCGCCGGTCGCCCTGAGCAGTCGCGCGGTCCCGTCGTGTCCCTGTCGTCTCGCGACGGCGGGTCCGAGCCGACGAAGGAACTTCGTCGCCGCGGGCAGGGGGCGGAAGAACAGCGTGAGCTTCGATATGCGCCCGGTTTCGGCATCCAGGTCGATGAACTGCGCTTCGTTGAGTCGGACGTCGCCTATCTGCGCCTCAGCGAACAGGATCGCGCCGGACGGGATTCGCTCCACTCTGGTGTAGGTGATCTCGGTGATGACGTCGAACACGTCACGAAGCAGATCGACCACGCTCTCCGCGCCCTCGAAGACGAACTGATCGGTGACCGGCGACACGAGGACCACGTCGTCGGCGAGAGCACCGCGAGCGCACTCCGCATCACCGCTCTCCCCGGCATCCATCCAGGTCTGCAACCAGTCGTTCATGCGCATGTCCCCCGGCGAGCTCGAAGAGCCATGATCCCCTCGGGTGACCCCCATCGACACAGCACCACCGGTCTTGCGAGATCGAGC
>NZ_JAGYWT010000663.1:0-1094 GCF_019279095.1 Microbacterium sp. BF1
TCCTTCACGGTGCGTTCCAGGTGCGGAACCAGGAAGTTCGAGACGCCGATGCTGCGGGTGAGCCCCGCCTCGCGCAGCTCGATGAGCTTCGCGAAGGCGTGCACGTAGTCGTCCTTCGCGGGGGTGGGCCAGTGCACCAGGTACAGATCGACCTTCTCCAGGCCGAGCTTCTCCAGGCTCTCGGCGATGGCCGCACGCGGCTCGTCGTCGTGGTGGCGGTCGTTCCAGAGCTTCGTCGTGACGAACAGCTCGTCGCGCGGGATGCCGGAAGCCGCGATGGCGGCACCGACGCCCTCCTCGTTGCCGTAGATCGCGGCGGTGTCGATGTGGCGGTAGCCGATCTCGAGCGCCTCGCTCACCGCGCGCTCGGTCTCTGCCGGCGGCACCTTGAAGACGCCGTAGCCGAGCTGCGGGATGGAATTGCCGTCGTTCAGTTCGAGTGCAGGAATCGTCATCCCTCCAGCCTATGACCTGTGATGACAGGCGGATCCGAACGATGACGAGGGAAGTCGGTGCGGGTGACGCGGCCCGCAGCCGAGGTTCCGGAGGCTGAGGAACGATGAACGAGCGCGACGCCTCCGACGATGCGGAGTATCTCCCGCCACCTCCCCCTGCCGCGGACACCGAGGAGATCGGAGGCACCGCCGGCGACTGGCGGGTCGAGGGCGATCATGGATCGGCGCCCTCCGATCCATGTCTTGGAATGAAATCTGCGCAGACGCGTTGAGTACACTCAGAGCAACAACGTGCTCCGGGGTCGGTGGGAATCCGAACCGGCGGTGACAGTCCGCGAGCGTCTCGAGAGATCGAGATGCCGATCCGGTGGAATTCCGGGACCGACGGTGATGCGAGGGAGACCTCGCTAGTCCGGAAGGGAGGCAGCACGAGACGCATCCGTGCGTCCGTTCCGCCACCCCTGTCTGACCCCGGAGCCTCAGAGGAGGACGACGGATGGCAGTGAACGCGGCAGAGCGAAACGCGATGGATCGAGCGCTCCACCTCGCCGCCCGAGGACCGCGCGGGGCGAACCCGCAGGTCGGCGCGGTCATCCTCTCCCCCGACGGCACGGTCCTCGCCGAGGGCTGGCACCATGG
>NZ_JAGYWT010000664.1:0-1093 GCF_019279095.1 Microbacterium sp. BF1
TCCACCGACTACGCCGCCCTGATCGAGGCCGCCGTCGCCGGCAAGGTCGACGTCGCGTCGCTCTCCGGCTTCACCTACGTGACCGCCACCAACAACGGCGCCAAGCTCACCCCCATCTCCTCGATCGTGACCGAAGAGGGCCAGGAGCCCGGTTACTACTCGCAGGCGATCGTGCCCGCGGGCAGCGACATCACGAGCAGCGAGGACTTCAAGGGCAAGAAGGTCTGCTTCGTCGACCCGTCCTCGACCTCCGGCTACCTGTTCCCGTCGTACAACCTGCTCAAGGCCGGCATCGACCCCAAGACCGACATCACCCCGGTCTTCGCCGGCAAGCACGATGTCAGCGTCACCAAGGTCGGCGAGGGCGTCGAGTGCGAGGCGGGCTTCGCCGAGGACTCCGAGGTCGAGAAGTCGGACAAGGTCAAGGTCATCGACGAGACGATGGTCCCCGGTGCGCCGCTGGTCTACTCGTCCACTCTTCCCGACGACGTCTCGAAGAAGCTCATCGACGGTCTCTCCGAGATCACGATCGACGACATCATCGCCGCCGGGGTCGACGGCGCAGACACCGATGCCTTCCGCAGCGTCTTCTACGCCACGAAGCCGGTCGACGACGCGTACTACGACCTGATCCGCGACATCTGCAAGGAGACCGAAGCGGAGCAGTGCCAGGGCTGAGCCCGGCCTGACCCCTTCGCCATACACGGCGCCCTCCGTCTCGCCCGCCTCTCGTGCGGGCGAGACGGAGGGCACCACCGCACGACTCACGACACCACAGGAGCTACGACATGACCGCCTCGGCATCCGACGCCCTCATCCGCCTCGACGGCGTGACGAAGACCTTCGGGACGACCGCTGCACTCAAGGGGGCCTCTCTGGAGGTGTCCCGCGGCGAGATCGTCGTGCTCCTCGGCCTCTCCGGCTCGGGGAAGTCGACCCTGCTGCGCCACCTCGGTGGAGCGCACATCGAGAGCGATCTGCAGACCGACCCCCGTACGGCCGCCGATGCGATCGTGCGCCACCTGGCGGGACTCGGCGTCGACTTCCGGTTTCGCACCGCGGTGACCGCCGTGGGGGCGGGGCACGTGGACAC
>NZ_JAGYWT010000665.1:0-1090 GCF_019279095.1 Microbacterium sp. BF1
ACGGGCGCTTCGACTCGATGGTGACGGGAATCCGCGTGGCGACGCCGACCGGCGACATCGAGCTCGGACGGTCGCCCGGCTCGGCGGCGGGTCCCGACCTGATCAGGGTGTTCCTCGGGTCGGAGGGCATCTTCGGCGTCATCACCGGGGTGCGGGTGCGGGTGCATCCGATCCCCCGCGAGCGTGTCTTCGAGTCCTGGTCCTTCCCCGACTTCGCCAGCGGGGCTGAGGGTTTGCGTCGTGTCGCGCAGCAGGGCAACGGGCCCACCGTCATCCGACTGTCCGACGAAGCGGAGACGGCGGTGAGCCTCGCGCAGGTCGGCAAGATCGGCAAGGCTCTTTCGAAGGGCGCGAGCGTGGTGACCGTGTACGAGGGTGATGGCATCGCCGAACGACGGGCTCGTACCAGCGCTCAGCTGGCTGCCGCCGGCGGCATCTCGGCAGGGGAGGGGGCGGCGGAGGACTGGCTGAAGGGCCGCTTCGACGGTCCTTACCTGAGGGATTCACTGCTCGACGCCGGAGTCTTCTGCGAGACACTGGAGACCGCGACCACGTGGTCGAACCTGCAGAGGCTGCGATCGGCCGTCGAAGCGGCTCTCAAGGACGGCTTCGCGGATGCCGGGGCGAAGTCGTACGTCATGTGCCACGTGTCCCACATCTACCCGACGGGGGCGTCGCTCTACTTCACCGTCCTCGCCGGTATCCGCTCCGATCCGCTCAGGGCGTGGGAGCCCGTGAAGTCGCGCGTCAATGATGCGATCATCGCGTCGGGCGGAACCATCAGCCACCACCACGCGGTCGGCAGGGATCATGCGCCCTGGCTCCGTGAGGAGATCGGCGAGACCGGCATCCGGATCCTCGCCGCCATCAAGCGTGAACTCGATCCTGTCGGCGTGCTCAACCCCGGCGCCGTGATCCCGATCGAGCGGTCGCGCTGACGTGGCCGAGCACATCGCGGTGCTCGCGAACCCGTCCTCCGGCAAGGGGCGGGGCGGAAGGGCAGCCGAAGCCGCTGTCCTGCACCTCAGGAGTCGCGGGGCCGAGGTGCGTGCTTATGCGGGCGGCTCCGCGGCCGACACGGCCCGGCTCG
>NZ_JAGYWT010000666.1:0-1089 GCF_019279095.1 Microbacterium sp. BF1
GAGGTCCAGGTGAACAGGCAGGGATCGAACAAGGCTCGCATCAACGGCTCGCCCTCGAAGCCGAACGAACTCCCCCGCTACGCACATGTGGTGCTGTTCGCTCCGGAAGATCTGCAGATCGTGCGCGTCGAGGTCGAACGCCAGGAGCCGGAACCGGCGATCGGCGCCGGCCAGGTAGACCGCCCACGGGCGCTCCGGCGCAGCTCTGCCGATCGCGCGATCGCGGTAGTCATTCAGGACGGTGCCGTAGGCGTCGACGACGGCCACGCGCACACGAGGGCGCGGGCTCACCGCCACGGTTAATCCCCAAGACTCGGCGTGCGAGTGCTGGGTTTCTGTAAAGGGAAGGGTTATGATGGCACCACCTTTCAACCCCCGTTGATGGGTACGACAAAGCCCCGGTTCCTTACCGGTTTTTGTCGGAACTGCCTTGATCTACAGGTCGCCAAACTCAGAAGATCAGGCACTCAGCTTCGGCCCCCCGTCTCGTAGAGGCGGGGGGTTCGCTCGTTATGCGGCCGGAATAGGCAGCTCCTCGTTGCGCTGGTAGCGCGTGCGGTCGACGAAGGCGGGCACGCCATCGCGGTCTAGGGGGAGGGCCAGGAGAATCGCTTCGAGGGCGGCGGCCTGAGAGATTCCCAGTGCGTCCGCGGTGTCGATGACGATCTTCTTGGCCGGCTCCACGACGGGAGCGAAAATGACCGGGTTTCCGACCGCGCTACCGCGGCGTCGTCGTGCTCGCTCTGCCATGGGGATAACGCTAGGGCTAGTGGTGCGCGTGATCGTGGATCGTGGCGGCGTGTCGTGCGCGGGCGTCACGAGAGCGTGACCGTGCAGTAGACGTCACCGAGAAGGATCGTCGACCCGTCGGGGATCGTGGTCGGCTCACTGGGGGTCAGCCACCGCGGCGGGGTCGACTGCAGTTCGATGCCGTTCGCGGAATCGAGGTCGGTCACGACGATGTGACCGGCGTCGTCGACGCCGATTGTGGCGTGTGTGCGCGAGAGCATCCGCCCTGGTGTCGCGATGCTGAGCGGTTCGTGGCCAGCGACCGGCTCGGGGTTGCGGCCGATGACCACGCGAGGGCCG
>NZ_JAGYWT010000667.1:0-1087 GCF_019279095.1 Microbacterium sp. BF1
ATGCGTACCCTGCGCACCGCATGGGAAAGCGAGCACGGGCGGGGCAGCGTCGTCGGACTCGCACCGTCCGCAGTAGCCGCGCAAGTCCTGGCCGATGATCTTGGTATCCGGACGGAGAACACTGCAATTGTGCCGCACGCCCACGACGAGGGGTTCCGCCAGGAGTCCCTCCAGGTGCGCGACCGTGTCGGTCCCCCTGTCGAGTCGTACGCCCGCGACGATCCCGACGATGCCGAGCGCAGGGGCGAGGGCCGCGACCCAGTCGACCTCGGTGAGGAAGTCGTCTTCGATCGTCTCCGCCTGCACGAAGACCGACCTCTCCGGTTCGGCCAGGCCCAGGCGGGCATGCTCGAGCTCGAGGTCGGCGAACCGAAAGGCCATCGGCCCTTCGAGCCAGGTGTACGTCAGAACCTCCGGATCCCAGAGGTGCAGATGTGAATCGAGAACGCGCATGGCTCCATCCTGCCGGAGACATCCGATCAATCGCTAGGATGACGCCATGGCAGTCACCGACGAGGCGATCGAGAAGATCAAGGCGATGATCGTGGCGGGCGAGCTCTCCCCCGGTGATCGGCTTCCCCCCGAGAAGGAGCTGTCCGAACGACTCGGCCTGTCCCGCAGCTCGATGCGCGAAGCGGTCAAGGCGCTGGAGGTCATCCGGGTCCTCGACGTGCGTCGCGGCGACGGCACCTACGTGACGAGCCTCGAGCCGCATCTGCTGCTGGAGGCGATCTCGTTCGTGGTCGACATGCACGACGACGATTCGATGCTCGAGATCTTCGCAGTGCGGCGCATGCTGGAGTCGCAGGCGACCGGGCTCGCGGCGACGCTCGGGACAGATGAGCAGATCGCTGAGCTGCAGGATGAGGTCGACTCCATCGATGCGGCGGTCACGATCGAGTCCCTGGTCGACCACGACATCCGGTTCCACCGCGAGATCGTCGCGATGTCCGGCAACGCCTACCTCGCGAGCCTGATCGAGCATCTGAGCAGCCAGACCGTCCGCGCCCGCGTCTGGCGCGGCCTCACCGAGGGCGGCGCTGTCGAGCGCACCCTGTCGGAGCACCGGGCCATCGCCGACGCGATC
>NZ_JAGYWT010000668.1:0-1082 GCF_019279095.1 Microbacterium sp. BF1
TGCATACCCCACCGGGAAAACGGTGACGCAGCGAGTTTGATGCTGACCAAAGAGACAAATTCATTGCTGACTTCATCCATTGCCAACCCCCCGGAAGGAGTTGGTCTTTGATCCAAAGGAATTCTCACCCAGCCGAAGCTAGACGAGGATAATTTGGCATTTGACAAGTGCACGCTGTTGAGTTCTCAAGGATCGGATGCTCCCACGACCCAGCCATCACAGCCAGGCCCGAAGGGCAACTTCTCTATCTTACCCACCTCGACCCGCTTGTCAAATCGGCGCGCCGTGCGAATCGAAGATCCGCAGCGCGGCTGATGACAGCCACAGAAGAGGTGGAGTCCCTATCCTAGACGCAAGCGCCTGTTCTCTCAAGTGAGAGTGGATCGGGAGTGGTTCTCCGCTTGAGGGGGGTGAAGCTCTTGGCTCCTCCGCTTCCCTGTGGGGCGAACAAGTAATAAGTTACGTGGATCCGCGGCTTCTGGCAAATCGGGCCACACCACCCGGGCGTGTCGCTCCGACCCCGCGCTCGGTTTCCGCCGGATCAGCCGAGGTTTCTGCGCCGCGCCCACCTCGGAGTACGATCGCGCCATGCCTGCGTCCACGGATGATCGTCGCTCCCCTCGTGCATCCGCGAACGGGGAATCCGTCCGGCTCGGAGCCGCCCACCATCCCGATCCTCTTCCTCAAGACTCCGAACACGGTCGTCGGCCCGAACGACACGGTCACGATCCCGCGGGGCAGCGAGAAGACCGACTGGGAGGTCGAGCTCGGCATCGTCATCGGCACCCGCACCGCCTATCTCGACAGTCCCGAGGAGTCGCTCGCGCACGTCGCCGGCTTCGTCGCCGCGAACGATGTCTCGGAGCGCGACTTCCAGATGACGGTCTCCGGCGGTCAGTGGTCCAAGGGGAAGATCGCGCCCGGCTTCAACCCGACCGGCCCCTGGCTCGTCACACAGAAGTGGTGGGATGCAGCGATCCGCGAAGTCATCTCGTTCATGGAGAGCCCTGCGTACGCCGCACCCGACCTGCCTGAGCTTCGTGCCGCGCTCAAGGCCGACCTGGACCACGAGATCGACCATC
>NZ_JAGYWT010000669.1:0-1082 GCF_019279095.1 Microbacterium sp. BF1
GCGACCGATGCCGGCACCCGGCTCCTGCGCCCGCCGCTGCAGCGTGGGGGCGATCGCGACCTGGGCGTCCACCCAGACACCATCCTTGTCGGTGCGCGGAGGGGTGTGGTTCCAGAAGCCGTTGCAGTCGACGTCGCCTGCGTAGCTGGTGAGCGGGGCGAAGCGCGTGATGCCGGAGGAGCGCCAGCCGACGTATTCGAGGGCGAGCCACTCGGCGGGATCGGTGGCGGAGGTGTGGTCGTCGAGGACGACGTAGCCGGTCTCGGCCAGTGCCTCGGACGTGATGAAGCCCATGATGGATACCTTCCCGTCATCGCTGCCCCCACAGGCGGCGGGTTATTAGGCCATCCTAACTCGAATGCCCCTCGGCGGGCGGAGCCGTCACCGGGGAAAAGCCCATCCGGGGAGCGCCGATATTCTGGGGGCATGACTCAGCCGCAGGGCGCCCTTCTCGTGGGCAGCGTGAACTATGACGACGCCGAGACCACGATCCGCACCGCTGGGGACCTGCTCGGCACGCGACTGCGCCGCATCCCCGACGGCGAGGTCGGCAAGCGGTTCCACTGGATCATGTTCCAGCCCGACGTGATCGGCCGGGCCGAGGGCATCGAGCGCATCGGCGAGGAACCCATCCCGTTCCCTGCCGGCATCGACGCCCGGGGTCTGCGCATCGCTGAAGGAGTGGATGCCGCGAGCATCGAGCTGCCTCCGCTCGGCTACGCCGCCGCCGCGATCGAGTCGTATGCCGTGTTCACTCGCCTGCGGTCCGAGGGGGCGGTGCCCGCCGGTGTGCGGTTCCAGGTGTCGCTGCCGACGCCGCTCGCCGTGATCTCCTCCTTCTTCCACGGCGACGACCGGGCCGCGATCGAGCCCGTCTACACTGCGGCGATCCTCCGTGACCTCGACGAGATCGCGGCCGCCATCCCACACGAAGACCTCTCGGTGCAGTGGGACGTCGCCAGCGAGATGGGCATCATCGAGCGTGCGGCCGGCTACGGCTCCGTCATGGAGGCGTGGTGGCCCGGCGACCCGTTCGACGGCCTCGTCTCGCGCCTGGTCGCACTGGTCGACGCGGTGCCTGC
>NZ_JAGYWT010000067.1:0-8430 GCF_019279095.1 Microbacterium sp. BF1
GCGTCGAGCTGGCGACGCTCGACCTCCGCCGTTGGTCGAGCCTCGCCGAGATGCTTGCGCGGGAGGCGCGCCCCGCTGTCCGGACCACCGCCGCCAAGGCGCAGAAGCGCGGTCTCGGTGCAGCGGCGCTCACAGAACTCTCCCTCCTGTCGATTGCCGACACGATCAAGATCGCCGAGCGCATCCTGGAGAAGCGCAAGAACAGCGGTTGGAGGGTGTGAGGCGCGGGCGGATGGGGAGTACTCCCCATCGCGTCGTGCTGCCCTTCCCAGTAACGTCGTAGCGTCCGGGAAAGAAGGAGGGGGCCATGGCAGGCGAACGCATGCTCGTGCCGATCAGTGATCTGCAGACGACCAGCGAGAAGCTCACGGCGATCGTGGCCGAGCTGGAGTCCGCCGCGGCGAAGCAGGACGACGTCGAGAACGCCGTCGGCAGGCCCTACGGCGACGGACGGCTGAAGGACCGCTGCCACGACTTCGAGGGCAGCTGGAACGACAGTCGCGACAAGCTGCTCACCAAGCTCAAAGAGGTCGCCGATCGCGTCAAGGGAACGGTGGACGAGGTCACGAGCCTCGACACCGAGATGGCGACGTCGATGGAGCAGTCGGGTTCGGGTAGCGCGCCGGGCGCCGGACGTCAGCCGGCAGCGGTCTAGGGGGAGAGAAGCAGATGCAGACGAACAAGGGGCGTGACGTCGAGGTCGTGGCCGGAGATGCCGTGGCGATCGCCGACAGGGGGACGAAGATCGTCGAGCTCGGAGACGGCATGGTCAGTGCCGCCGCGACGCTCAAGGGGATCAAGGACGGCTCCATCGAAGGTGAGGGCTACGCGATGGACAAGATCAAGGATGTCGTCGACGACGTCCACAAGGATCTCGACGAGGCGGGTCGCCGCTACAAGCCGGCAGGGACCACGCTGAACAACTACGCCGCGGCGCTCGAGACCGCCCAGAGCCGCATGCGCACCATCGTGGCCGACTGCCAGACCAGCCTCACCGAGCTGCAGACCGCGCAGTCGAATGCCGCCGACGCCGCCGATGCGCTCCAGGCGCACAACACGTCGACGCGGCTGAACCCACCGGCACCCGAAGACACATCAGCGAGCACGACGGCCGGCACGAATCTCGCGAACGCCGCCTCCGGCGCGGCATCGACCCTCAACACCGCGGAAACCACCCACAACGACAACCTCGACGCGTTCGACGGCGAGTACGACACCTGGCACACGGCCTATGAGACCGCCGTCTCGGGGCTCACCGACGCGAACAAGATCGGCGAGGACTCCACCTGGGAGAACATCGCCGGTGTCCTCGCCGTGGTGGCCGAGTGGGTGAGCTGGATCGGCCTCGCCATCGCCGTGCTCGGACTCATCATCGGCGGGCCCTTCTTCGCGATCGCTGCACTCGTGGTCGGCGTCATCGCACTCGCACTCACGGTCGCCCTGATGTTCGACGGGCGCAAGGGCTGGGGCGATCTCGCGATGTCGATCATCGGGATCCTCCCGATCGGGAAGCTCGGCAAGATCTTCAAGGGGAACGCGAAGTTCGTCGATGAGTTCGTCGCGCAGTTCCGCAATCCCGTGCAGCAGATGACGAGACTGCGTGGCCTCGGTGGCACCGCGAGTCCGTGGTCCGGTGCTGTCGCCAACAACTTCGGCAACTATGCATCCCGCGTTTCCGGTATTCGCCAGCACGGCGTGAACTGGCAGAGCGGCCTGGCCGAGAGGTTCCTCTTCGGACCCAACCGCTCGTTCAGCGTGGCGTTCAGCGATGCCGTGGCCTCGACCGGGCCGAGGTTCCAGCAGGTCCTCACCGACAGCCTGCCCAAGGGGCTTCAGGCCATTGCCGATGCCCCGTCGAATTCCACATGGGAGGCCATCTGGAACAGCTATAAATGGGCCGACCGCACCGTCGCTGTCGGCAGCAACGGGTCGCCGTCCGGCGGACTCTCGCCGGCAGGGCTGGTCAACGGCGTCACGCGATGACCGTGGCCGCAGACTTCACATGGGATCTCGACTACGACGCCTCTTGGTTCATTCCTCTTCCCGGCGCGAGCGACCTGGCCCGCGATCCGGCAACGCCTGAACGCTGGGTGCGAGCCTGTCTCGAGCATTTTGCTGATCAGGCGATCTTCGGACCGGATCAGCTGCCGGCCATTCGAGCGACAGCCGAGGCGCTGGTAGCCCAGGCGCGGCCGTCGCAGACTCAGCTCTGGTTCGCTCCGCGCGGCATCTACAGCGACCTGCTCGTCTCGATCTCCGTCGCCCGTTCGGAAGACGCCGGCACCACAGAGGAGCTCTTCGACGGCGCGAGTCTTTCCACGGCTGCTGACGCGACGCCGCTGCGCACGGAGACGCATGGCGCCGGCTATCTGTTTCGTCGCAACGGCGTCGCCGACGGCGAGGGCTCGACTCTCGTAGAGCAGTGGACGGTGCGTCTGAACAACGGATCGTGGGCGATCCTCGTCGACACGATCGGCACCGCCCTGCCGGCTTTCGTGCTGTTCGAGCAGCAGCTCATCCGGCTGATCTCGGGCATCATCCTGCCCCCTCCCGCACGGAGCGCGAGCGTACGAGGATGAGTCGGCCACGCCGATGACGCAGACTGGAGCCACGATGCCGTCGAAGGAGCGGGGATGAAGAGAGAGACGACACTCGAAGCCGACGAGGCAGCACTGCTCGCCCGCAACGAGGCAGTGGCGACGATCCACGAAGACGCGGTGCGAGTCGGCCGAGCATCGATCGCTGAGGTCATGGGCGTGCATGAGTCGACGCGGCGCAGTGATGTGGAACGGTTCAATCGGGAGGTGCACGCACTGCAGCGGCGCTCTCTCGTCGACTATGCCCTGCGTGTGCGCGGGCTGCTGGCAGAGGACGATGCAGGCCCGTGGCGGCAGAAGGTCGAACGACGCCCGGCCGGGGCTCGCAACGATCTGTTGCGCGAGGTGGGCGTGCCGGGCGCGTTGTTGCTGCTCGATGCGATGGAACCCGTCCCGGATGAACCCGCTCAGGCGTCGTCCCTCGAAGAGGCTCTGGCGCGTGTGGCCGACCGGTGCACCTGTGGATACGCGAAGACTCGTGCGGTGCCGCGCAGATTGTGTCTCGTCTGTGCGATGAGTGTCAACGACGCCTGGCTGTTCGAGGAGCAGCGGCTCCTCGAACGCTCCCCACAGCTCGCGCGTGAACTCGATGCGATCTTCGACCCGCTGCTCGACAAGATCGCCGACATGAGGAACTCGCCGATGGAGGGGTTCTCCGATCTGGCCGCGAGCCTCCGACGCAAGGCCTCCGGTCGCATCGCGAAAGCGAACCGTGCCCATCGCGAAGTGAAGGCGCAGGGTGACGACAAGTCCTGGCAGGAATTGGCTACCCTCGCAGCCCTCGACCCCAGACCGTTTCCTGCTGGCGACGCCAAGCGTTGGAAGCGCACCGGATGGGGCAGCGCCCGGCTGAGTGCGGTTGCTCTGGGAGAGGGCAATCCAGAAGTCAAGGAACGCATGACGAAGAGAGCGCAGACGCGATGAACGAGATGAACGACCTCGGCGTGGAATTCCGCTTCGGCATCCCCGCCTTCCGTCTCGTGCTGCCCCCGGGGTGGACGACACACCTCCCGACGAACGCGGGGCAGCAGGAGGACGTGCGCAAGGCGAGTGCGATCTTCATGCAGGCCGGGCGCCCCGATCTGGACGCCGAGTTCCGCACGATGATGGCGCAGGCCAACCAGGGCATGCGGCGCACCAAGGTGTTCGCGATCTATCGGCAGGAGGACGTGCCGATGGAGGAGCTGCTGCCGTTGTCGATCACGGCCTCTGCCCTCGATGCGCCCGACGGCGAGAACCTCGACGCCTGGGTGACCGAGGCATTCCGCGCGCGTGGCGCGGTGTTCCTCGACGAGAACCTCAAGCACATCGTCCGCTGGTCCACCGAGGCCAAGCGCCCCGCGGGTGCGCCCGCGATCGACGGGGTCGGCGGCCGAACGGTGACGTACATCATTCCGGTACCGGGGACGCTGCGTCGCAAGGCGCTCGTGTTCACGTCGACCATCGTGATCCCTGACGGAGACGTGATCCCCGCCGAGGTGCTCGACGGCATCGAGCTGCTGAGCGACGCCATGATCTCGACCTTCGCGTGGGAGCAGCTGGCCGAGGAGCCCGCGGTCCCGGACATGGCAGGGCAGACGCCCACTCCCGGCAGTTGAGGCGGTCGATGGGGACTTGTCCCCATCGACGGTGGTGTTGGGCTCCCCGTAGGGTGGTGTTATTCGGGCCGGAGGGGTCCGGTTCTCTCGATTTGCGGAGGTGTGGACGATGGCCGATTTCGGTGCGTCTTATGCGGAGATGGAGCAGGTGGCGGGTTCGCTGTCGCAGGCTCGTGATGACATTCAGGGGCAGTTGGACACGCTGAAGGGTCAGGTCGACACTCTTCTGGGTGATGACTTCAAGACGCAGCATGCGTCGGGGAAGTTCGGCGAGGGCTACA
The DNA here is from genome assembly GCF_019279095.1 of Microbacterium sp. BF1. NCBI lineage: Bacteria > Bacillati > Actinomycetota > Actinomycetes > Micrococcales > Microbacteriaceae > Microbacterium > Microbacterium sp. BF1. The sequence goes on from NZ_JAGYWT010000067.1 coordinate 4,477, forward strand.
CGGAGCTGACGACGGGTCTGAAGACCGCGGTCGATGGCATCAATGACATGTCGGAGTCGCTGCTCGGGATGATGCGGGCGATCCAGGATCTGGATCAGCAGCTCGCCGGCAGCTGACACACGCTTTCGAGAAGGGGTCGACGGTTCGCCGTCGGCCCCTTCTTCGTGCCTTGTGGGCCGGGGATCGCGGGCCGATGGGCAGTTCTCCCCATCGGTGCCGTACGAGCGTCCAACTATGGTGGATCACGGCAGAACCGGGGGAAGCCATGTCAGACGTCGAGATCGACAAGCGCGCACTCGAAGGCGCCGTCCTGCAGATCAGCTTCTCGGTCGGTGACTACGTCATGTACGCGAACGACATCGCCGCGCGCGACACGGGCGTCGGCAACCCCGCGGGGCGCACGGGCCTGCGGGTCATGCTCGAGAACGCGCTGGGACAGGCGATGCTCGAGGCGCGGGCGCAGCATCTCGCGGGGATCGGCATCACCGATCGACTGACGAGCATCAACGAGTCATTCGAGGACCTCGACATCTCACTGGGCAGCGGATGGGATGCCGACTATGTCGCTGACCTCTCCTAACCGCGGGTGGACGCTCGAGGAGATCGAGTACGACAGCGGGCAGCTCGAAGGGATCCACGCCGATCTCGGAAAGCTCACAGACGCCGGAGGGAACGCGCAGATCGTGCTGCGCAACATCGACGGAGGCCTCGAGGGGCGAGGTCAGAGCATCACTCTGGTGCAGCGTGAATCGGGGCTGCTCGCCAATCGGATGAACCCCACCATCGCCTCACTCGGACGCATCGCCGACGTCGTGCGGGCCTACGGTGAGGCTGTCGCGACGCACGCCAGAACCGCGAACGACCTGATCGACGACATCGAGACCGCGCATGCGGCGCACGAGGCGGCGGTCGCCGATCTCGAGAGTGCACAGTCCCAGCAGCAGATGTGCACCCCCGACGATGACGCCAGCACGCGCTCGACCGCGGAACAGGACGTTACCGACGCGCAGAGCTCGCTCGCCACGACCCGTAGCGCCCTCGAAGGCCTCTGGGAGAGCTGGGAAGCCGCATACGCGCTCTGGGACGAGGCGTATGGTGCAGCGATCGCAGGACTCGTCCGTTCGGATGGGTCGACCCTCAGCGACTCGACTCTCTCGGCGATCGACGCGCTGGCGAACGCCGATACCCCTGCCGAGGTCACGGAGATCTGGGACGGTCTCACCGATGCGCAGCGCGACGCGCTCCGCCTCACCTATCCGGGCTTCATCGGAAACCTCGAAGGCGTGCCCTACCTCGACCGCATGCTCGCCAACAGGACGGCGTATGAACGAGTGATCGACGCCGGACCCTACGGCGAGCCGTTGGACACGCAGTTCGCGAACCTCGGTATCGAGATCAACCGGTTCCAGGGGCAGCTGCTGATGTTCAACCCGTTCGAGCAGCCGCAAGCCACCGCTGCTGTCATGTACGGCGTGACCATTCAGGATGAGAACGGTAACCCCGTCGACCCGCTCAAAGGCATCACCAACGTCAACGTGCTCGTCGGCGGGATGTTCTCGGGCCTCGGAGACCTCGAGGCGTGGGGGCAGAGCGCACGTGACCTGAACTTCTTCGCCGACGGGTACAACGACGGGACCAGGTCGGCGACGATCGCCTGGTATGGATACGACTCGCCCAACCTTCTCACCGAGCACACCATGGGCAGCGCGACAGAGGGGGCCGCGACTCTCAGCGCCACGCTGCGAGGGCTCGACAACGAGGTTTCGTCCAGCGTTACGACCTCCGTCATCGGGCACTCGTACGGCAGCACGACCGCTTTCCTGGCGGTGGGTGGATCCCCCGACAACCTCGGTGTCGACAATCTGATTGCGGTCGGCTCGGCGGGAGTGCCGGACGGCTACCACCAGACGTGGACCGGAGATGACCCGATGGACTATTCGGGCACCCAGATCTACGCGTCGCGGGCTCCCGGCGATCTGGTCGCCCGCTACGGCGAGCACAGCTCTTTCGGACACGGCACCAACCCCGAAGAGCTGCCGGGAGCGGTCAGCTTCGAAAGCGACGGCGGCACGGTGCCGAAGGTGGGCGGCGGCACCGAGGACGGCCTCGGAACCCCGGGCCACGCGGCGCACGACGGCGGCAACAGTATCTGGGGCTGGTGGGAAGAGGGCAACGGGTATCTCGCACGAGACTCGGAATCGTTCCGTAACATTGCCTACATCGTGGCCAACGGCCAGGCGTGGAACTGAGCCGTGGGAGCAACGGCAGCAAGGGGCGGGCGGATGGCGAAGCGCTGGCGGATCACCGCGGCGATGGCGGTGCTCGCGCTCGTCCTCACCGGGTGCACGAATGAAGGAGACGGCATGGTGACACCGACCGGCGACGAGCTCGTCGCCCAGGCGAAGCAGCACTACCTCGACTATCGCGAGGTCACGAACGGTGTCCAGGCGCTGATCTTCGAAGGCCCGTGGGAGGCTCCGGGGGGTTCATTCGGCATGGAGCCCTCGGGTGCGGGGTGCCCGGACGGTTCCTACAAGTTCTCTCTCGCCCGATCGACGGAAGTGGACCCGGCGCAGCATGCCGAGCGAGGCGCCGCTGTGCAGAAGTACCTCACGGATGCGGGCTACGAGCTCGACGGCATGGACTTGGGGTCTGGCGAGACTCAGTCGAGCGATGTGATCGTGCGCGAGCAGGGTGACTTCTCGTTGCTGACGGTGACGTTCATCACGAACGGCAACGTGCTCGTGACGGCGACGACCAAGTGCTGGCCCGGCGACCGTTACGAGCTCGGGGACCTGCTCTTCGGTGATGCGAACCTTTCCGAGGGTTACCTGCCGCGCGAGGAGTCGCCGAGTGATCCGCTCTTCTTCGGTGTGACACCGGGCGAGCCGGCCTTCGGCCCGACGCCCACACCGACGCCGTAGGAATCGTCGCGCGTCAGTGGGCCGCGGCCGCGTCGGCCAGGTGCCGGGCGTCGTGGTTCAGCACTTTGACGATGATGCCGTGCTTGCGCAGCTCGGCGACGGTGCGTGCGCCCTCGTCGGCGTCGAGGCCGAGCGCCTTGATGTTCACGACCACGACGACGTCGCCCGTTCGCAGCGTCGAGATGAGGCGGGCGAGGCGGTCGTTCCAACTCTCCAGGATGTCGGGCGCAGGGTGGCGGAATCCCTCGATCGGGACACCGAAACGGGTGAGGTCTTCGCGCTGCTCGACGACCGACGGCATCCCCTCGCGGGCGACGACGAGGCCGACCAGACGCGATCCGTCGGGACGGGCCGTCCAGAAGTTGCGGTTCTGCTGCAGCTCGGTGAAGCACTTCGGGCACGTCGCAGCATCGTGCGGCAGGTGCAGGGGGCTCGTCAGAGCCTCGTCGACCGATGCCGTGGTCTTCGTGGGATCAATCGTCTCGCTCATCGCGCACCTCCGGCATCCATTCTGCCCTGTCGTCGGACGCCGCGGCGACCGGATTCACAAGAGACCGAGCGCCTGAACCGTCTCTCGCTCCTGGAGCAGTTCCGCCACGGAGGCGTCGATCCTGGTGCGCGCCCAGTCGCTCACCTCGAGCCCGTCGACGATCTGCCACTCGCCGTCGACGGAGCGCACCGGGAACGACGAGATCAGGCCCTCAGGGACCCCGTACTCGCCGTGCGAGACGACGCCGGCCGAGGTCCAGTCGTCGGTGCCCTGCACCCAGTCGCGTACGTGGTCGATGGTGGCACTCGCGGCCGATGCCACGGACGACGAGCCGCGGACCTCGATGATCTCGGCGCCGCGCTTGGCGACCCGCGGGATGAACGTCTGGTCGAGCCAGGCGGGAACGTCGCCCACGATCTGCTCGAGCGCTTCTGCGACCGGTCGCCCGCCGACGGTCGCGTGCGAGATGTCGGGGAACTGCGTCGCCGAGTGATTGCCCCAGATGAGCACGCGGCGAACGGTGTGCACCGGAGCGCCGAG
>NZ_JAGYWT010000670.1:0-1082 GCF_019279095.1 Microbacterium sp. BF1
CCCCGCATTGACCGTGTCGAATCGAAGACTCGTTCGTGGGGGGCGCGCGGTCCTGATCGGCGTCGTGGCGCTCGTCCTCACGGCGTGTTCCGCAGCATCGACGACCCTTCCGTCGCCCACCATCGTCCTCCCACCCTCCGGCGCCGTGCCCGACTACCAGCTCGGTGGCGCCTACGACCCTTCGCCAGAGGTCGGCATCGTGGGGCGCGACCGGGGCGCGGAGCCCGCACCCGGCGTGTACTCGATCTGCTACGTCAACGGCTTCCAGACGCAGCCCGGTGAACTCGATGCCTGGCCCCGTGAGCTGCTGCTGCAGCGCGACGGCGAGGTCGTCTTCGATCCGGATTGGCCCGATGAGGCACTCATCGACACCTCGAGTGCGGCGCACCGGGAGAAGATCGCCGACACGGTGATCCCCTGGATCGAGGGCTGCGCGGATGCCGGCTTCGACGCGGTCGAGTTCGACAATCTCGACTCGTACTCGCGGTCGGGTGGTTCCCTCTCGCTCGATGACAACCTGGCCCTGGCCGCGCTGCTCGTCGATGCCGCGCACGCCGTGGGGCTCGCCGCCGGCCAGAAGAACGCCGCAGAGGATGCGGCGCTGCTCCACGAGCGGGCCGGTTTCGACTTCGCGGTCACCGAGGAGTGCGCGGCCTATGAAGAGTGCGGCGCCTACACCGCGGTCTACGCCGACCATGTGATCGACATCGAGTACACCGACGAGCTTCCGCGCCCCTTCGCCGAGATGTGCGCCGACGACAGCTCTCCGGATTCCATGGTGCTCCGCGACCGTGACCTCGTCACTCCCGACGACGACGCCTACGCGTTCGAGACCTGCGACTGAGCGGCACTTCTCCTCACAGACCGTCATCCTCGTGCCAGTGCTCCTGCCAGCGCCAGTCGATCGGCTCGGATGCCCGCTGATAGCGGATGTCGGTGGAGAGGCGGATGCGCCCCTGCGGATCGACGTTGTCGGTGCTGGCGTGCACGATGTAGGAGGAGTGCACCATCACGTCGCCCGCGCGATAGTCCGCCATCAGCCAGCGGGCGTCGCGCGCGTCGGCGAGCGCGGGGAGGTCGGC
>NZ_JAGYWT010000671.1:0-1075 GCF_019279095.1 Microbacterium sp. BF1
GTGTTCTTCCCATTGACGTTATGGACGCGGTCGATGGGTGAGAGGCCTCCGAGAGCGGTATGGGGTCGGTGGTGATTATAGCTGTGGATCCAGGCCTGGTAGGTGGCCGCTCGGGCAGCATCGGAGCCGTAGTGACGGGCGTAGGCCCATTCGAAGGCGAGGGTGCGGTGGAAGCGTTCGATCTTCCCGTTCGTCTGCGGCCGGTAGGGACGGGTGAATTTGTGTTTCACGCCGTCGCCGAGCGCGTCGTTGAACACGCGTGAGCGATAGCAGCCGCCGTTGTCGGTGAGGACACGCAGGACAGTGATGCCCTGGCTGGCGAAGAACGCGTTCGCGCGCTTCCAGAACTCGGCTGCGGTCTCTTGGCGTTCGTTGCCGAGGATCTCTGAGTAGACCACGCGTGAGTTGTCGTCGATCGCGGAGTGAATGAACGAGTATCCGACACCGGTCTTGTTCTTCTTTCCCTTCTGTTGACCGAGGGTGCGGTGCCCGCCGCCGTCAGGGATGCGGCCGAGCTTCTTCACATCAATATGGACCAGGTCCCCTGGGTGCTCGTGCTCGTAACGGACCGGTTTCGGCTTGCGCACCCGCACTCCGGTGTTCAGATCGATGTGTCCGAGCAGCGGGACGCGGTAACGCGTCAGGACCTTTGAGACCGTCGATTGGGGCAGTCCCAGGTGATACGCGATCCGGTGCGGCCCCCACCGGCGCGTGACACGCAGAGCGATGATGCGCCGCTCCGTGCGCTGTGGAGTCTGATTCGGTGACCGGTGCGGCCGCGATGAACGATCCGCGAGACCGGCAGGTCCTTCAGCACGGAACCGAGCAACCCATTTGGACACCGTGCCGCGGGCTACTTGAAACCGTTCCGCGACACGCGCCTGCGCCCACCCCTCCTCAAGGACGAGCTGAACCAGTTTCAACCGGCCCTGCGGGGTCAGCGACGCACGAGCATGGGTAACGTAAGACATGAGGACCTCTGTCGATCGAATGAGTGTGGTAGCCCATATCGATACCGGAGGTCCTCACCTCATTCCATCAGGCCACGCTGCCCACAACCTCCTTGGGAAGAACA
>NZ_JAGYWT010000672.1:0-1073 GCF_019279095.1 Microbacterium sp. BF1
AGGACGGTCACGTCATCGGGGCGTTGAAACTCGCCGACGAGGTGCGGCCGGAATCCCGCGAGGCCGTCGACGCACTGCACGCACTCGGTGTGCAGGTCGTCATGATCACGGGCGACGCCGAGGCCGTCGCGCAGACTGTCGCGGCAGATCTCGGCATCGACCGATTCTTCGCCGGCGTGCGCCCCGAGGACAAGGCCGCGAAGGTGCAGGAGCTGCAGCACGAGGGGCGCAAGGTCGCGATGGTCGGTGACGGCGTCAACGATGCACCCGCGCTCGCGCAGGCCGACGTGGGTCTGGCGATCGGTGCCGGCACCGATGTCGCGATCGCCTCGGCCGGGGTGATCCTCGCCGGCGACGACCCGCGCTCCGTGCTCTCGGTGATCGAACTCTCGCGCGCCGCGTACCGCAAGATGAAGCAGAATCTGTGGTGGGCGGCGGGGTACAACCTGCTCTCGGTGCCGCTCGCGGCCGGCGTTCTGGCACCCATCGGCTTCGTGCTGCCGATGTCGGTCGGAGCGGTCCTGATGTCGCTGTCGACCATCGTCGTGGCGCTCAACGCCCAGCTGCTGCGGCGCCTGGACCTGCGCCCGGAGGTGACGACCCGCGCCATCCTCGATCGGTGACCGCCTGAGGTGGGCGTCGCCGACGCGGAGACGAGCCTGCTTCCCCCGATGCTGCAGAAGCGCGACGGAATCGGTCATCGGTGGTCTGCGTCCGAGCGTTCGGGCGCTCCTCGTCAGTCCGCGCGTTGCGGAGCAACCGCCTCGGTCCTCGTGCTCGGGCGGGCCGGCGCTGCGGGAAGCACCGTGGAGGGGCCGCTCAGGGCGCGGAGCGCGTAGAGGATGGTCGCGAGATCGACGAGCTCCTGGACGAGCGCACCGACGACGGCGGGGATGAGTCCGGTCATCGCCACGATCATGAGTCCGATGCTCAGTCCGATGCCGATCCAGATCGCGGTGAGAGCGACCCGCAGGGTGTGACGGCCGATCGCGACGGCGTCGACGAGCTTCGCCAGCGAGTCGACGAGGATCACGACATCAGCGGCGTCCCCGGCCGCGGTCGCGCCCTTCGCC
>NZ_JAGYWT010000673.1:0-1072 GCF_019279095.1 Microbacterium sp. BF1
CCCGCAGCGGCGAAGGGCCGGAGGGAACGCTCACCGTCCGCGCGGACGTCACGGATGCCGCTGCCCTCGACGCCGCGTTCACCGAGGTGGAGCAGCAGCTCGGTCCGGTCGAGATCGTCGTCGCCAACGCCGGCATCACGAAGGACACCCTCCTCATGCGCATGAGCGAGGACGACTTCGACAGCGTGGTCGCCACGAACCTGGGAGGAACGTTCCGCGTGGTCAAGCGTGCCTCGAAGGGCATGCTCCGCGCGCGGTTCGGCCGCATCATCCTGATCTCGAGTGTCGTGGGGCTCTACGGTTCCGCCGGGCAGGCGAACTACTCCGCATCGAAGAGCGCCCTGGTCGGCTTCGCCCGCTCGATCACGCGTGAGCTCGGGGCCCGCGGGATCACGGCCAACGTCGTCGCTCCGGGCTTCATCGAGACGGACATGACCGCGGAACTGCCGGAGGAGACCCAGAAGCAGTACAAGGCGAGCATCCCGGCGGCACGATTCGCGACCCCCGATGAGGTCGCGGGCGTGGTGACCTGGCTCGCGGGTGATGACGCCGGTTACATCTCGGGCGCGGTCATCCCCGTCGACGGCGGACTCGGGATGGGGCACTGATCCCGAGGTCGAATCTCAGCGTGCGATCGCCGCGTTGAGGAGTTCCGCGAGCCTCTCGGGAACCGAGAACTGCGGCCAGTGACCGGAGCCGATGCGCACGACCTCGGCGTCGTCGATCGCACGGTACTCGGCGGCGTAGGCGCCCCACTGGTCGATCATCCCCTCGAACGCGGCCTGATCCAGGCCGCCCATCAGCAGCGTCACCGGCACTCGGTACCGCGCAGGATTCACCAGCGCGATGGCGTCGGTGGGCACTCTGGCGGGAACACTGCGGGTGAGCGGCGCCGTACGCGCTCGCGTCGACTCGTCGAGATCGCTGACGTCCTCGTCGGGGAAGAAGTCCCAGCCGGGGAAGGGCACCACACCGTCGACGACCTCGAACTCGCTGATCCCGCTCTCGGCCGGCGGCGGAGCGGTGTCGACGAAGATGACACGGCTCACGCGCTCGGGGCGCGCATCGGCCA
>NZ_JAGYWT010000674.1:0-1064 GCF_019279095.1 Microbacterium sp. BF1
GCTGCGCTCCCAGAACGCGTCGAGCCACTCCCGCTGACGGCGGAACACGGTCTCGACGCCCTCGTCCGCCGCGCGGTCGAGGGAGCGGCGGCAGCGGTCGACCAGCTCACGCGGAGGCACGCCTCGTGACGTGTGGTAGCTCACGAGCTTGGTGACGGTGATCGGCACCCCAGCCTTCGCCTGCACGCGGAACACGTTCTTGGCGATGTCGGCCTCGATGAGCGTGCGGGCGTTGTACTCGTTCTCGGTCTCGACGACGTGATCCGCGACCACGGCGACGGTCATCCCCGAGTCGGCGACACGGTACGACAGGGCCGAGCGCAGCCCGTCCTGCCAGTGCTCAGCGGGCTCCAGAACGCGATCGGCGATCTTCTCGGCCTTGCGCGGGTCGAATGCCGCGGCCTTCGTGCCGATCGGTGTGCCCGCATAGACACCGGCACCGTCCTGCCGGTTGAGCAGCTGGCAGCTGATCGTGACCGGGGCATCGGAGTTCTCCACCACGACCTCGAGTCGCAGCACCGCGAGGTGGCGCTCCTCGAAGCTCACGATGCGCTCGTCGCGCATGCGCACGCGCTTTCCCGACGGAGTCTCCCAGACCACGAGACGTTCCAGCACACCGGTGCGCAGATCGAGCGTGCGCCGGTACTCGCGCACGTCGGCGTCGTCGAGCGAGACGGGCTCGTCGTCGACGTACACGCGCATGACCTTCGCGTCGGGGGCGTTGACGATCGTCTGCCCGACCTCCGCGAAGCCGTAGGCCTGCTCGGCGTGACGGATCGGCCAGGTCTCGTGCAGGCCGTTGATGAACGTCCCGTGCTCCTGAGCGCCGCGGCCCTCGATGTGGTTGCCGCGCAGGCCGAGGTAGCCGTTGCCGACGGAGAACAGCGTCTCGCCGACGCCCTCCTCCGAGTAGTGCGTGTCGATCAGACGCCACGGGTCGACGGGGAAGCGGTCGCGGTCGATCATGCGGTCTCCGGGATGTCGTTGCGGGAAGCGGGAAGGAACACGTCGAGGTCGTCGACCACGACGGTGGCGCCGGCGGCACGCAGGGCGTCGGCGCCCGC
>NZ_JAGYWT010000675.1:0-1060 GCF_019279095.1 Microbacterium sp. BF1
GCCACCGCGATCGTCGTACTGCTGCTGGTGCGCGGGTGGCGAGCAGCAGCAGCGCGAGGGCGACCGCCGTGCCCTGCGACACTCCCGCTCCGTTGAACGCCGTGTAGATCGCCAGCGGCATGGTCTGCGTGACCCCAGGCCGATTTCCGGCGAACAGCGCCGTCGCCCCGAACTCGCCGATGGCCCGCGCGAAGCACAGCACGACGCCGGCGACGATGCCCGGAGCCGCGAGCGGCAGGGTGATGCGGCGCAGGATCGTCCATCGGCCGGCTCCGAGCGCCGCCGCCGTGCGTTCGTAGTCCACACCCGAGGTGCGTACGGCACCCTCCACGGCCAGCACCAGGAACGGCAGCGCGACGAACGTCTGCGCCAGCACCACCGCCGGGGCGCTGAAGGACAGACCGAGTCCGCCGAGCCACCCTGCACGCCCGAACAGGTACAGCAGCGCGACACCGCCCACCATCGGCGGCAGCACCAGTGGCACCGTGACGACGGCGCGCAGCACCGCTGCCAGTCGAGGGCCGGAGCGGGCGATGTACAGCGCGAGTGGCACGCCCACGATGATGCACACGACGGTGGCCACGAGGCCGGTGCCGAGCGAGAGCAGGAGTGCCGAGAGCGCAGCCTGCGACGTCACATCCGCGAGGAAGGTCGACCACTGCACCCGCGCGACGAGAGCGGTGAGCGGCAGGACCAGGAATACCAGTCCGACGAGGGCGGGAACCGCGAGAGCGCGCGGAGCGTATCCGTGCGCAGGTGCCGCGCTCACGGGGCTCCGAAGCCGAAGTCCGCCAGGATCCTCTGACCCTCCGCCGACAGCACGAAGGCCACGAACGCCTCGGCCGCCTCGACGTTCGGCGCGTCGGAGAGCGCGGTGATCGGGTAGTGGTTGACGACCTCGTCGGCGCCGTCGGGCACGATCACCTCGACATCGTCACGACCGATCACGTCGGTGGCGTACACGAGTCCGGCGTCGGCTTCGGAGGCGGCGACCTTCGTGAGCACGGCCGTCACGTTCTGCTCGAGACTCGCGGCGTCGACCGTCACGCCCGCCGTGGAG
>NZ_JAGYWT010000676.1:0-1059 GCF_019279095.1 Microbacterium sp. BF1
ATTCGATCTCGTTCCAGGGGCTCCGGTGGCCGCCGTCGTACCGGGCGCGCAGCGAGCGCTCGATGCGCAGGGCGTCGTCGACGCGGCCGGCGTACAGGAGGGAGGCGGCGACCTGATGCTCGATGCCGGTCCACACCTCGTCGGAGTACACGAACGGAATCGCCGGCCGTCCGCCGTTCGGCCAGGAGGCGAGCAGCAGTCCGCCCTCGTCGTTCAGCGCGTAAACGCGCTGTGTGCTCTCGTGCGCGGAGAGGTCGTCGCGGTGGTTGTGCGCGACGATCGCGGCGAGCGCCGAGTCGACGCGGTCAGCGGGGAGGATGTGCCCGAGTCCGTTCACGAAGGCGTGGAACTGGCCGAGCAGCTGATCGGACAGCACCCCGTCGCCGTATTGGTACCGGTGCGCGTCCGGGTCGTCGATCACCTGCCGGTAGTACTCGCCGTTCCACAGCGTCTCGTCCATGGCGGCGGCGACGTGGTCGGCCCTGGCGTTCCAGGCTTCGGCGCGATCGGCCTCCCCGAGGTGGGACGCCATCCGGGCCCCGGCACGGAGTGCGGCGAGGTAGACGCCGTTCGCGAGCGGTTCCGCGCCGTGGAACTCGATGTCGTAGGTGTTGTGCATCTCGCCGTCGAGCAGGCCGTCGCCGTCGCGATCCCACTCCCGGATGGCGTAGTCGAGGGTGCGGGAGGCGGCGGGCCACAGCTCGCGCAGGAAGTCGTCGTCGCCGCTGAAGCGCCATTCCCGGTGCAGTCGCAGCAGGGTGCCGAGCTGGCCGTCCACCGCAGGGCCCATGAACCACGAGGGCCCGCCGAAGATGCGGTTGCCGCGGAACTTCTGGGCGCCGGCTTCGTCTGTCTCCAGCAGGTATTCCGCGCGGCGTGCGCTGCGCTCGAGCGAGGGGAACAGCCAGGCGAGCGTCTGCGCGTACGACCACACGTGCGTGCAGGTGCCCTCGCACGAGCCGCCGTGGTCGAAGGACCCCTCCCAGGCGGCGAACACCGGCCCGTCGCCCAGCTCGGGGCCCGGGGAGGCGAGCACGAATCCGGTGGTGGAGCGGGCCG
>NZ_JAGYWT010000677.1:0-1048 GCF_019279095.1 Microbacterium sp. BF1
CGGCGCCATCCGCGACGTCATCAACGCCACCGACCTCGCTCAGGGCGTCAAGGTCGAGGTCGGCGACACGCAGGCCGCAGCCGACCTGACCATCGTCGTCGAGTACCCGGCACCCATCCAGGACGTCGCGAACAACGTCCGTGCTGCTGTCGCCGGTGCGATCAGCCGCCTGGTCGGCCTCGAGGTCGTCGAGGTCAACGTCGAGGTCAACGACGTGCACGTGCCCGGCGACGACAGCGACGACGAGGAGTCGCGCGTCTCATGAGCGCCACAACGGTCGGCGCCCTGATCGGCGCTCTGCTGGCCCTCGCCGCCCTGCTGTTCGGGTTCTGGGGGTTCCTCCTCATGGCCGTGTTCGCGGGCATCGGGGCGCTCGTGGGCCGAATCGCCTCCGGCAAGCTCGACGTCCGCGGCCTCGCAGACGTCTTCACCGGGCGGCGCACCTCCTGATGCGTGCCGACCAGCACATCGCCGGCGGCGACGCTCTCTCGGGAGTCGCCGCCGGCGGGGCCGCCCTCCGCGGTCGCGTCGAGGTGAAGGATCGTGTCTATCGCACGGTCACCGAGAAGGCGTCCGCGACGTTGATCGGGGTGCCTCGCAGCGACGTGAAGGTCGATGTCGCGGAGCACCCCAGGGGGATCACGGTGCGCATCGCCGCGCCTCTTCCCGTCCCCCGACTGGATGACACGGCCGCGATCGCTCAGACCGTGCCTGTTCTCGAGCGGGCGCGGGATCTGCAGGAGCAGTTGCAGCAGCACCTGAGCACGATCCTCGGACGCAACGTCATCCGCATCAACCTCACCGTCACCGGTGCCACCATCCCGGAAAGGAGACGAGTGCAATGAGCACCCCGGTTCTGCGCCGCGTCATCCGGCGCGAGACGCACTCGCCGCGGACCGTCGCGATGTTCGTCGCGGTGATCCTGCTCATCCTGGCCCTCGCATACATCGGGCTCGAGATCGTGTTGAGCCTCGCCGCGCAGCCCGCGCTCCTGCTCGGTCCGGCCGCAGCCGGAGGGTGGCTCATCGGGCTTCCCACCGCGCAGCCC
>NZ_JAGYWT010000678.1:0-1046 GCF_019279095.1 Microbacterium sp. BF1
CTGCTCGCGGCGTGGGGGTTGGCCGACGACGCGCAGGGCGTCCGCGAGTTCGGCCTGCGCACGGTCGAGGCGGCTGCAGGGAAGGTCGCCGTCGTGAAGCCGCAGGTGTCGTTCTTCGAGCGCTTCGGCTCTCGAGGCATCGCGGCGCTCGAAGATGTTCTGGCCGCTACGCGCGCTGCCGGACTGATCGTGATCGCCGACGCCAAGCGGGGCGACATCGGATCGACGATGGACGACTACGCGCGTGCGTGGCTCACGCCGGGTTCGCCGCTGGAGGCGGATGCCCTCACCGTGAGCCCATTCCTCGGGGTGGGTGCTCTCGACGGGACCTTCGCCGTGGCCGAGAAGAACGGAAAAGGTCTGTTCGTGCTGGCGGCTACCAGCAACCCCGAGGCGGAAGGGCTGCAGCGGTCCACGGACTCCGCCGGCATCACGGTGTCGGCAGCGGTCATCTCCGAGGTCTCTGCGCGCAACGCCGAGTCGTCTGCCGCGGGGGAGTGGGGGAGCTTCGGATTCGTCATCGGCGCGACCGTCGACTGGACCAGGGCCGGTATCGAGCCGTTCACGCCGGCAGCGCCGATCCTCGCTCCGGGTTTCGGTGCGCAGGGGGCCACGCCGGCTGATCTCCGTCCGCGTTTCGGGACGATGTCGGCAGCAGTGATCGCGAGTGAGAGCCGCAGCATCCTCTCCGCCGGTCCGGCCGATCTGATGGAGGCCATCTCCGCACGCGCGGCCGAGTATCGCGAGGTGGCCGGTGTCTGACGCACAGCGCACGGTCCCCGAGGTCGACAGGGCTGCAGCGGCGCGCCGCGCCGTGGAGCGTCGCCGCGCCAGGGCCTCGGTCAAGCGCGACCTCACGATGCGCGTGGTGACACCGCAGGCCGTTCTTCATCGTGCGAGCGCCGACGCCGATTCGGCGGAGGGCTCGATGCGCATCACCGACTTCCTGCTGGCACTTCCCGCGATCGGCGCTGGCAAGCGCGACCGGGTGCTCGAGGAGCTGCACATCTCGCCGGTCAAGCGTCTCGGTGGGCTCGGCGCGCGCC
>NZ_JAGYWT010000679.1:0-1043 GCF_019279095.1 Microbacterium sp. BF1
CCGCAGGACCGAAGCTCGGCGGCGCGGTCGGCGGTGCAGCGGAAGGCCATGCCGCCGGTGCCGGGGAGAGAGCGCAACCCGCACCGCCTCCCACGCCGAGCTCCACTCCAACGGTGCCACCACGACCGTCAGTTTCCGTGCCGCCACCGGCATCCTCGCCGAAGCCATCGCCTGGGAAGGAGTGACCGATGTCGTCACAGCAGAACACGAGAGCGGTTGAGTTTGGGTTGCGGGCGGTGCAGTTCTCCCGCCTGACCCGTCGTGGCATCCTTCTCGGCCTCTCCCTCTCCCAACTCATCGTCCTCGCCACCGGTGTCCTCTCCATCGTCGGTGCCCTCTACGCCGGAGGCGGGATGCTCCTGGCCTGGACGGCACCCATCTGGCTACTCTGCGCCGCGCTCGCCTGGACCCCGATCGGTGGGCGGAAGCTGGTCGAGTGGGTGCCCGTCACCTTCCGGTGGGTCGCCCGCACCCAAAAGCGACAGACCGTGTTTCGGCGTCGGGTCGTGAAGCCCCGCCCCGCCGGGACCCTCGCACTGCCCGGGGATACGGCAGCGCTCCGGGAGTGGGAAGACCCGGAAACCGGGGCGGCGATGATCCACGACCCACACCACCAGACCCTCACCGCGATCGTCGGTGTCTCTCATCCTGCGTTCGTGCTCCTGGACCCGGGTGAGCAGGAACGCCGCGTCGCCACCTGGGGACGGGTGCTCGCCACCACCTGCCGGTCCGGGCGCATCGCCCGCCTCCAAATCTGCGAGCGCACCCTCCCCGATGGCGGCTCCGGGCTGGTCGAGTGGTGGCAGCGGCACGGCCGCGATGACGGGTCCTGGACTTCCACTGTTTATCGGGAACTCATTGATCGTGCAGGTCCCGCCGGTGAACGCCACGCCACCACCATCAGTGTCGCCCTCGACATGCGCGCCGCCGCCCGGCAGATACGCACCAACGGTGGCGGGATCAAGGGAGCCGCTGCGGTGCTGCGGCAGGAGATGACCACGCTTGTGACGGCGCTGCGGGCGGCGGAGCTCTCGGTTACCGGG
>NZ_JAGYWT010000068.1:0-8308 GCF_019279095.1 Microbacterium sp. BF1
GTGGGGATGTGGCCGGCACGCAGCGCGCCCTCGTCGGGGTACGCGGGCGCCGTGGTGCGCTCACCGGTGTACTCCTCGGGAGAGCGGACGTCGATCAGAGGGCTGCCGATATGGGCGAGAACGTCATCCTTGTACGCGCGGATGAGGGAGTCGTCGCGCTCGACGACCGGATACTCCGTGGCCGGACGGCTGGTCGCCTCACGCGTGAGCTCGCGCCCCTCCGCGATCCAGCGGTCGCGTCCGCCGTCGAGCAGACGCACGTCCTCGTGACCGAAGAGGGAGAAGACCCAGAGGGCGTAGGCGGCCCACCAGTTGTTCTTGTCGCCGTAGATGACGACCGTGTCCGAGCGATCGATGCCCTTGCGGCTCAGCAGCTCGGCGAAGCCCTCGCCGTCGACGTAGTCGCGCACCACGGGGTCGTTGAGCTCGGTGTGCCAGTCGACCTTCACCGCTCCCGGGATGTGGCCGGTCTCGTAGAGCAGGACGTCTTCATCGGACTCGACGACCACCAGACCCGGCGCTCCCAGCCGTTCCGCGAGCCACTGCGTGGTCACGAGGCGGCCCGGTTCGGCATACTCGGCGAACTTGGGGGAGGAGGAATCGAACTCGATGGCCATGGGATCTCCGAAGCGTTGAGCGGACGAGGGGGCGGTGGCAGACGGCGTAGTGTTGATCCGTCCCTTCGACGATAGATCCCCGCCGAGCACCCTGCGCCCGATTCGTAAGACTTCGACACAGGTGAGCACCTGATTCAGGACTGTGATGACCGACCAGACCAGCCGCACGGGAATCGTGCACCTCACCGAGCGTCAGCCGACTGTCAGCGGACCCGAGATGCTGGCGAGCCTGGTGCCGCCGCCCCAGTTCGACTCCGCGACGTTCGACAGCTACCGCGCTGATCCGGCCTATCCCTCGCAGGAGGAGGCGAAGGAGACGCTGATGCGCTTCGCCGGGCGCGGAACGCCTGCGAAGCGCGGCGGTCTGTTCAGCCGCGCGAAGAAGGAGCCGGAGCTCAAGCCCGGCGTCTACCTGGACGGCGGGTTCGGCGTGGGCAAGACGCACCTTCTGGCGTCGATCTACCACGCGATGCCTGCGCGTCGGAAGTACTTTGGCTCGTTCATCGAGTACACCGCGCTCGTCGGCGCGGCCGGTTACAAAAACACCGTCGATCTGCTCAAAGGCGCCGACCTGCTGTGCATCGATGAGTTCGAGCTCGACGATCCGGGCGACACGATGGTGATGACCCGTCTGCTGGGGGAGCTCGTGCCGACCGGCACCCGGCTTGCCGCGACCTCGAATACCCCGCCGAACGCGCTCGGCGAGGGACGCTTCGCCGCACAGGACTTCCTGCGGGAGATCCACGCCATGTCCGACAGCTTCCAGACTCTGCGCATCGACGGCGTCGACTTCCGTCAGCGCGCTCTCGACGGGCACGCGGTCGTGCTCGACGACGCGGCGTACGCGGACGCGGTCGAGAAGGCGGGCGCTGCCGGTGCGACATCCGACGATCGGTTCGACGATCTGATCCGCCACCTCGCACAGGTGCATCCGTCGCGCTACATCAGACTCATCGACGGCGTCGACGGTGTGGGTCTGCGCGGGGTGCGCCAGCTCACCGATCAGTCGGAGGCACTGCGCTTCGTGGCTTTCGTCGACCGCGTGTACGACGCGCAGATCCCGATCCTCGCCACGGGGCTCGGGCTCGACTCCGTCTTCTCCGATGAGATGCTCGCCGGCGGGTACCGCAAGAAGTACCTGCGCGCCATCTCTCGGCTCAACGCCCTCACACATTCTGCGTAAGCCCGCAGAATCGCGTAACGCGATGTTCACGGGCGGAGCCGCGCTGTAACCGCGGGGAAACAAACCTCACGCATTGACGAAACCGCAGGTCGTCACACTGAAGCTCTCAATTACTTCGGATGTGAGGTTTTCCTATGGATGCTCCCGGCAACATCTCGTGGGCGATCACCGCGACTGCGCTGGTTCTGCTCATGACGCCCGGCGTCGCCTTCTTCTATGGCGGTCTCGTCAAGGCGAAGAGCGTCGTCAGCATGATGATGATGAGCTTCGGCTCCATCGGACTCGTCGCCGTGCTGTGGATTCTCTTCGGCTTCTCGATGAGCGCCGTCGACAGCCCGACCGCTTTCGCGGGTAACCCCTTCGCCGACATCGGGCTCTCGAGCCTGGCTGAGGGTGAGGGCTCGAACGTCGCGCTCCTGGGAGTCGCCTACGGCGCCACCTTCGCCATCATCACTGTGGCGCTGATCTCCGGAGCGATCGCGGATCGTGCGAAGTTCGGCAGCTGGCTGATCTTCGCCGGCATCTTCGCGACCGTCGGCTACTTCCCGGTCGCCGCATGGGTCTGGGGCGGTGGCTGGATCATGAACCTCGGCACCACGCTCTTCGGCGAGGACAGCGGCATCGGTGTGATCGACTACGCCGGTGGTACCGCCGTGCACATCAACGCGGGCGCCGCGGCCCTCGCTCTCGCGCTGGTGCTCGGCAAGCGCATCGGCTTCCAGAAGGGCATCCTGAAGCCCCACAACGTGCCTCTGACGCTCCTCGGCGCCGCGCTGCTGTGGTTCGGCTGGTTCGGCTTCAACGCCGGCGCGGAGTGGCTCGCGGAGGACATGGGCGGGGTCGGCCTCATCGGTCTGAACACCCTGGGCGCGACCGCTGCCGCCATCCTCGGGTGGATCCTCGTGGAGAAGATCAAGGACGGCAAGCCCACCTCGGTCGGTGCCGCCTCCGGTGCGGTCGCCGGTCTGGTCGCGATCACCCCGGCGTGCGCCAACCTGACGCCGGGCTGGGCTCTGCTGCTGGGTGCACTCGCCGGAGTCGTGTGCGCACTCGCGATCGAACTGAAGTTCCGTCTCGGCTTCGACGACTCCCTCGACGTCGTCGGCATCCACCTCGTCGGTGGTCTCATCGGAACGGTGTACCTCGGCTTCTTCGCCACCGAGACCGGCCTCTTCGTCGGCGGCGACGCCCGCCAGCTCGCCGTGCAGCTGATCGCCGCGCTCGGAGTGCTGATCTACTCCTTCGTGGTCGCCTTCATCATCGGTTTCGCCATCGAGAAGACGATCGGCTTCCGTGTCACGAACGAGGACGAGATCGCCGGTGTCGACCAGGTCGTGCACGGCGAGGAGGGCTACGCACTCGCCGACGCGTGATCTGCGGTTAGGGTGACCGTGTGAGCAAGACCAACGGCATCCTGGCAACACTCGCGGAGATTCTGCTCAAGGCAGTGGGCTCCGGCCGGGCGTCTCGGACAACAGATCCGAGACGCCCGGACGCGCGTCTGCGGACCCCGCAGGAGACCTCCGCCCCCGCCGGCACCGAGACCGCCCGCATCGATCCGGACCGGATCAGGGATCTGCGGGTCGCCTATGCGCCGCAGCGGGACGGTACCCCGGATGCCGGCGAGATCGTCTGGACCTGGGTGCCCTACGAGGAGAATGACGGGCGCGGCAAAGACCGTCCCGTGCTCGTGATCGGCCGGCAGTCAGCGGATCGCGTGTACGCGGTGCGGATGACCAGCAAGCCGCACGACGGGGAGCGGGACTACCTCTCGATCGGGACCGGGGACTGGGACTCTCAGGGACGCGAGTCCTGGGTCGACATCGAGCAGCTGTACAGCGTCCACGAACGCGGACTGCGACGGGAAGCGGCGGTCCTCGATCGCCGCCGCTACGACCGCGTCGGAACGGCTCTCACGCGGCGCTACGGCTGGTCCGTCGCGGGCTGAGCATCGGGAACGCCTGCAGCACCATATCGACGAGTTCGGCCAGCGGTCGTGTGAGCGGGTCGGTCGCGGGGAGTCCCGTGCGGAGCTCGATCTCGTCGATCGCGGTGGCCAGCTGTTCCGTCGAGAGGTTCTCGTGGTTGACGGTCACGCCGATCACCGTCGTGTCGGCGAACGCCTCGATCAGGGCGATCTCGCTCGCGACCGTGGGCATCGCCACCATGGGGAAGTCGCCGAGGACCTTGCGTCCGGGGGCGTGCTGCACGATCACGCCTGCGGGCTGGCTGCCGCGGAGGATGTGCGCGGAGGTGATGTAGGCGGGATGGCTGAGTGCGCCTTGCCCTTCCACGATGATCACATCCGGGTTCTCGCCCTCGAACGCCGCGACGACCTGATTCTCGACCTCGCCGGAGCAGAACTGCGGGACGAGGGCGTCGAGGGCGACACCGTAGCGCCCGCCCTGGATGATCGTGGTCTGTCCGGTGCCGACCATCACAGCGTGCACGCCCCGCTCATTGAGCGCCCGCACGAGGATCGTCGCCGTGGTGCGCTTGCCGATCGCTCCGTCGGTGCCCAGGATCGTGATGCGCGGGCAGGTCACGTCGAAGATGCGACCGGAGAAGAGGTGGAGATCCTTCTTGTCGCGCGGGCGACGGATGTCGGTGATCGTGACCTGGGCGAGAAGCGCCGCGGCGACGAACTCGGCGTCGTCGGTGAGGAACTCGTGCAGGCCGTTGATGATGTGCATTCCGCGGGCGATGCCATCCAGGAGCACGGTGCGCTGATCGGCTGAGAGCAGGCCGTCGGCGGGAGCGACGCCGCAGATCAGGTAGTCCGGGACGTGCCCGGCGTGCGCGATCGCGGTGGGGAGACCGTCGAGGATCGGGATGTCGTTCACGTGTCCGTCCAGAAGCATCCCGGCATCCGCTCCCGCGTGGGTGCTGTCGATGACGCTGAGGATCTCGTACTTCTCGGAGTGGCGGACCAGCCCGTTGGCGGTCTTGCCGTCCTGCTCGCCGAACTGGCCTTCGCAGTAGACGATCGCGGTGGTCCCCGAGGGGAGGGCGATCGGGGCGGCCCAGGCGTGCGCGGGGTCGATGAAAGAGGGAACGGACGGGGTGGGCATGATGCTCCTCGGACTCGCACAGAGGAGGCGACGGAGAACGAAATGACCGATGAGGCCCGTTGGTCGACGAGAAGTCTTCCCTGATGCCGGCAAGATACCGGCACCCTCACCGTAGCAGTGGTGTCTGGGACCCGGCCGCGAAGATCCGGGGCGATCGACCGCGGTGTCTCACCCGGTGCTCGGTGGGCCGCCGGGAGGCACGTGAGGAGCAATCCGATCCGCATCGGGCTTCGAACCAGTGGTGAGTCGCGCACCGCGGCGCCACAGGAGGAGGAATCATCCCGATGCCAGCCGCAGCCTGCGACCGCCCGGGGTCGGGCCGCCACAGCCTGATCCTTCCCGAGACGCGGTGCCGGGTGACTGGACTTCTCGAAGCAGTCGCCCGGCACCGTCATGTCACAGCTCGGGTGTCGCGGCGTCGATACCGCGCAATGCTCCGCTCAACCAGCGTCCGTACAGCGGCCACGGCTCGCCCTCTTCCTGGAGGGCGGCGACGTGCGCCCGCAGCTCGTCTGTCCAGGTGAACCACTCACCGCCCTCACGAATCGTGGCGAATTCGCGATGTCGCTGCTGTTCGACGGCGCGACCGCCGCGCTCGAAAGCCAGGAGCTCGTCGTGCCTGATGCTGGCCAGCCGCTGTCGCGGACGCCGGCTCGTGCCGATCTTCACGCGACGGTCGAATCGGATGTAGTACACGACGTCGACACGGGGGAGGGGGAGGTCGGGATCGGGGGCGTCGCCGACGCGCCATCCGCAGGAGACGCAGCACCACGCGCCCTCCGTGCGTACTCCCCGTGTGCCTCCGCAGAGCGCGCAGGGGCCGGGGAGAAGCTGATTCGTCGACACGGCGGCAGGCTACGCGGCCCCTCGGACACACGCCTCTTCTGCGCCGCGCGCAGCGCGTCTAGTGTCGAACCGGAGGCGAGGTAACAGTGATGAGGGCGACGCGGCGAGGGCTGAGGGCATCGGCCGCGTTGTGCGCCGCCGGGATCGCTCTCGTCGCATGCGCGCCGACACCACCTGCTCCGCCTTCGCCGACGCTGTCCGCGGGGTCCGTCATCATCTCCCCGGAGCAGAGGGAGACGATCGTGCAGGGCCTGGAAGACCCCTGGTCCATCGCGTTCTCGGGGAGCACCGCGTTGCTCAGCGAACGGGACACCGCCCGCATCGTCGAGGTCTCGGATGCGGGTGAGACGCGCGAGGTGGGCGTGATCGAGGGCGTCGAGCCGCGCGGCGAAGGCGGCCTGCTCGGTATCGCCGTACACGAGGGCGACCTGTACGCGTACTCGACGGCCGCCGACGAGAACAGGGTGCAACGATTCGGCCTGTCGGGCGCGCCGGGGTCGATGAAGATCGGTGAGCCCGAGACGATCCTCTCCGCCCTCCCCGCCGCCGGTAACCACAACGGCGGCCGCATCGCTTTCGGCCCTGACGGGATGCTCTACGTGACGGTCGGCGACGCCGGCGACCGTGAAGGCTCTCAGGATCTCGGATCTCTCGCGGGGAAGATCCTCCGCGTCACACCGGATGGGCGCGTGCCGGAGGACAACCCCTTCGAGGGCTCGCCCGTCTACAGCCTGGGCCACCGCAACCCGCAGGGGCTGGCGTGGGACGAAGACGGAACGCTCTACGCGAGCGAGTTCGGTCAGGACACCTGGGATGAACTCAACGTGATCGAACCGGGCGGCAACTACGGATGGCCGAGGGCGGAGGGCATCTCTGACCGTGCGGATTTCATCGATCCGGTGCAGCAGTGGGCTCCCGGCGTCGCGAGTCCGAGTGGAATCGCGATCACCGCGGGGTCGATCTTCATCGCGAACCTCCGCGGAGAGCGGATCCGACAGGTACCGCTCACCGACCTCCGTGCCTCCGGCGAGTTCCTCGTCGAGTCGCTCGGGAGGCTTCGGGACGTCGCGGTCGCACCGGACGGGGCGTTGTGGCTGCTGACGAACAACACCGACGGTCGGGGAGACCCGGACGAAGGCGACGACCGCGTCGTGCGTATCCCTGTCGGGTAGCTCGACGGCAGGTCGACCGGCGGACGCGCGTGAGGGAACCGGGAGGTCTCCGGCCCAGGCGTAGGGGAAACGAAAAGAACCCCCGAGTGGATCGGAGGTTCTATGGTGGGCGCAATGGAGCGTTGCGGGAACAGACGACTACGGGTTGAGAAGCTGATTTCCGAGTGGAATCAGGGCACTCGTGGGGATGCCGAGTCCGAGGTCGAGGCTAGCGACCCGCTGATCGGCGCGTCGGTGGAACCAACGAAACGACCTCGAACACGGCTCACGGACGAGGAAGTGGACGCTATGCGAACAGCCCGGGCGCAGGGCGTGAGCGTGACGGCGCTGGCACGCCAGTTCAGGGTTCACCGTGGCACCGTGTGGGCTAAGACGCGCTTTGTCGGGACCGGCGACGGCAAGGCTTAACATCGACTCGTTCAGTTCAGGCGCTCGGCGATGACGGTTTCAGCCGCGCCTATGCTTAGCGCGATCCAGGCTCGAACGACCTTCACGCCAAGTCGATAGTTGGCGACGAGGTCGGCAGGATCGGGATCGGGCCGATTCGCGTGTTTGACGGCGTTGTAGCCATCAGCGAGGTCCTTTGCGAACGTCGCAGGGATGGCGGGGACGCATGAGGCAACCTGCTGGACGATCTTGCGGACCCGCTGCTCCATCGTCTTCTTGTCGGCCCGCGAGGCACTCGTCCCGGAATCTAGGAATGCCTGATAGCCGAACGCCTCCAACGCGATGCCAAGCTGCGCCATGTGCTCGTCGATAGTTCCTGCGCGGATGTCTAGCAAGCGCAGGAAGGGCCGGAGTCCTCGACGGTTCTCTTCCCCAAACTTCAGCCATTTTCGTATGCCCGAACTCTTGATGTCAGCGAAGACAAAGAGCGGACGGTCGCTCTTTCCCCAGACTGCTAGCCCCATACCAGTGGCTGCAGTCTTTACCTCGCACCACCGCGACCGAGGTTCTGTGTCGCTCCTGATCGCAATCTTCTCTTTGTCACTGGTGACCTCGTGGCCGAGGAACGAAACGGGCTTCCAGATCGCGATGCGCAAGAGGTCGCGCATGGCCCTGTGTACTTGAAGATGTTCCGCCCAGTCACGCTCACTCGTCGTGTACGTCTGGAGCAGGGTTCTGCTGGTGTATCGAACCTCGGGCTCCTGTGAGCTGGGCGCAGTTCCTCTGACGGTTGCGCGCAAGTTGAGTCTGCCCGCGAGACGAAGGTCTGGTGGAACCTCCATCGTCGTGGTGACGCTCATTGGAGTCCCATCGTGTGGGAACTTCATCATCGTCCGGTGTGCCCAGAGGTCCAACCAATGTCCTAGCCCATCGATCTCGGAGCGAAAACCGTTGATCTTGGCATAGTTACTTGCGCGAGCGGCCTTCTCGACGGCAAAGTTGGCGGCTAGTTCACCGACGCCTGACGCGGCG
>NZ_JAGYWT010000680.1:0-1036 GCF_019279095.1 Microbacterium sp. BF1
GCCTCCGGGCGCACGGGTGTCCGCCCGGTCGTCGTCGAGACCTACGCAGCCCTGCTCAACTCCGGTATCACGCCCGTGGTTCGCGAGTACGGCTCGCTCGGCTGCTCGGGCGACCTCGCGCCTCTCGCCCACATCGCCCTGGCCACGATGGGCGAAGGCGACGTGCGCGATGCCTCAGGCGCCCTGGTTCCCGCATCCGACGCCCTCGCCGCCGCGGGCATCGAGCCGCTCACCCTCGTCGAGAAGGAGGGGCTGGCACTCATCAACGGCACCGACGGCATGCTGGGCATGCTGGTGCTCGCACTCCACGACCTGGAGACCCTTCTGCTCACCGCCGACATCGCCGCAGCGATGTCGGTCGAATCGCAGCTCGGCACCGACGCCGTGTTCGCCGCTGATCTGATGGCGCTGCGCGCCCAGACGGGACAGTCCGCGTCGGCGGCGAACCTGCGCGCGTTCCTCGGCGACTCCCCCATGGTCGCGAGCCACAAGGGACCGGACGACGGCCGCGTGCAGGATGCCTATTCGCTGCGCTGCTCGCCCCAGGTGCACGGCGCCGCGCGCGACACCCTCGCCCATGCGACGCTGATCGCCGGGCGCGAGCTCGCCAGCGTGATCGACAACCCCGTCATCACCCTCGACGGCCGCATCGAGTCCAACGGCAACTTCCACGGCGCTCCCGTCGCGGCCGTCCTCGACTTCCTCGCGATCTCGGTCGCCGACGTCGCCTCGGTTTCCGAGCGTCGTACGGACCGCGCGCTGGATCCGGCCCGCAGCCACGGACTCCCGCCGTTCCTGGCCGATGAGGTGGGCGTCGACTCCGGTCTCATGATCGCGCAGTACGCGGCCGCCGGAATCGTCTCCGAGCTCAAGCGCCTCGCGGTGCCGGCATCCGTCGACTCGATCCCGTCATCCGCCATGCAGGAGGACCACGTGTCGATGGGGTGGGCCGCCGCGCGCAAGTTGCGACGCGCGATCGACGGACTCGGACGCGTGCTCGCGATCGAGATCCTCACCGGTGCCCGCGCCCTCGACC
>NZ_JAGYWT010000681.1:0-1034 GCF_019279095.1 Microbacterium sp. BF1
TGAGAATTCCTTTGGATCAAAGACCAACTCCTTCCGGGGGGTTGGCAATGGATGAAGTCAGCAATGAATTTGTCTCTTTGGTCAGCATCAAACTCGCTGCGTCACCGTTTTCCCGGTGGGGTATGCATTTCTTTTTTACGGAGAGTTTGATCCTGGCTCAGGATGAACGCTGGCGGCGTGCTTAACACATGCAAGTCGAACGGTGAACACGGAGCTTGCTCTGTGGGATCAGTGGCGAACGGGTGAGTAACACGTGAGCAACCTGCCCCTGACTCTGGGATAAGCGCTGGAAACGGCGTCTAATACTGGATATGTGACGTGACCGCATGGTCTGCGTCTGGAAAGAATTTCGGTTGGGGATGGGCTCGCGGCCTATCAGCTTGTTGGTGAGGTAATGGCTCACCAAGGCGTCGACGGGTAGCCGGCCTGAGAGGGTGACCGGCCACACTGGGACTGAGACACGGCCCAGACTCCTACGGGAGGCAGCAGTGGGGAATATTGCACAATGGGCGCAAGCCTGATGCAGCAACGCCGCGTGAGGGACGACGGCCTTCGGGTTGTAAACCTCTTTTAGCAGGGAAGAAGCGAAAGTGACGGTACCTGCAGAAAAAGCGCCGGCTAACTACGTGCCAGCAGCCGCGGTAATACGTAGGGCGCAAGCGTTATCCGGAATTATTGGGCGTAAAGAGCTCGTAGGCGGTTTGTCGCGTCTGCTGTGAAATCCGGAGGCTCAACCTCCGGCCTGCAGTGGGTACGGGCAGACTAGAGTGCGGTAGGGGAGATTGGAATTCCTGGTGTAGCGGTGGAATGCGCAGATATCAGGAGGAACACCGATGGCGAAGGCAGATCTCTGGGCCGTAACTGACGCTGAGGAGCGAAAGGGTGGGGAGCAAACAGGCTTAGATACCCTGGTAGTCCACCCCGTAAACGTTGGGAACTAGTTGTGGGGTCCATTCCACGGATTCCGTGACGCAGCTAACGCATTAAGTTCCCCGCCTGGGGAGTACGGCCGCAAGGCTAAAACTCAAAGGAAT